>JAQTTS010000494.1 GCA_028710655.1 Dehalococcoidales bacterium | reverse complement strand
CATCTTCTCCAGCTCATCGTTGGAGGTGGCGGGTTCGGCAAGCTTGTACATCTCCACCTTATCGAACTGGTGTCCCCGCTTGATACCACGGGTATCCTTGCCCGCCGACATCTTCTCCCGACGGAAACAGGCGGTATAGGCCACGTAGTAGAGGGGTAACGTACCCGGCATTATTATTTCGTCACGGTGCAGGTTGGTAATGGGCACCTCGGCGGTAGGAACAAACCACAGGTCGTCCTCATCATCATGATACAGGTTGTCGGCAAATTTAGGCAGGTTGCCGGAGCCGAAGAGACACTGCTTTTTGACCATGAAAGGCGGGTATACCTCCTGATAGCCGTGCTCCCTGGTGTGGATATCGAGCATGAAGGCGATCAGGGCTCTCTGCAGTCGGGCACCCATACCCTTAAGCACATAGAAACGGGTGCCGGACAGCTTTACCCCCCACTCAAAGCTGATGATACCCAGCGATTCACCCAGCTCCCAGTGCGGCTTGGGCGGGAAGGGAGTGCTTTTTATCTCTCCCCAGGAACGTATCACCGCATTGTCTTCTTCGCTACTGCCTACCGGCACCGTCGCCTGGGGGACATTGGGCACCTGCAAAAGAAGTTCATTAAGCTGGCTTTCCAGGCTACGTACCTCCTCTTCCAGCCCCCTTATCCGGCCTCGCAGATCGCGTCCCTCGTCCGCCGAGGTCTGCTTCTTACGTGCCGAGTCTTTCCTATCCCGCCTTAGTTCTTCCAGTTCGCCCACCTTCTTACGGCGCTCGGCATCGACTTCGAGGATTGCCTCCAGCGACGTACTGTCCCGGCGGTGGGCAATCGCCTCCCTGATGAGGTCTGTATTCTCACGGATAAACTTTATGTCAAGCATACCACTCCCCTTCCAGAGAGGCCTTTCCTCCCGTTAAGCTTCTTGTATCTCCTTCTTATCTACGCTTTTCTCTTTAAGCTGGGGGAACAGGATGACCTGGCGGATCGATGTCTGACCGGTGAGCAGCATGACCAGACGGTCGATGCCGACCCCCAGTCCGCCGGTAGGCGGCATGCCGTACTCCAGAGCCAGCAGGAAGTCTTCATCAATAGCTTCCTCTATTTCACCTTCCTCCCGGCGGCTCTTTTGCTGCTCGATAAAGCGCTTCCTCTGCTCGAACGGGTCGTTAAGCTCAGTAAATGCGTTGGCAATCTCCATGCCGCCGGCAAAGGCCTCGAAACGCTCTACCAGGTGCTCGTCGTCGGGCTTAAGCTTGGCCAGAGGCGACATATCAACCGGATGGTGCAAAAGAAAGGTCGGCTGCACGAGGTGCGGTTCGACAAAGTTGGACAGAAGTTCGTCGATCAGCCTCCCCCGGTCCTTCTCCGGGTCGGCCTCCATTCCCATAGCCAGCATCCTGGCCCGCAGAGAGGCGGCGTCGGGGTATTCCTTAAAGTCGATACCGGCGCGTTCGATGATTGCCTGGCGCAGCTCAACGCGCTGCCAGGGAGGCCTAAAGCAGATGCCATTTTCTCCGAACCTTACCGTATCCGTACCCAGCACCTGCTGGCTGACCTGGGATACCATTTCCTCCAGCATCATCATGACATCGTTATAGTCGGCATAGGCCTGGTAGCTTTCCAGCATGGTGAACTCGGGGTTATGTTTCGTAGAGAGACCCTCGTTACGAAAGATACGCCCCAACTCATAGACCCGATCGAAACCACCGACAATCAACCTCTTCAGATAGAGCTCAAGGGCGATGCGCAGGTATAAATCACGGCCGAGGGCGTGTTGATGAGTAACGAACGGCTGGGCGAGAGCACCACCTGCCGAAGGCTGCAGCACCGGCGTTTCCACCTCAATAAAACCCCGCTGGTTCAAGAACTGCCGAATTGCGGTAATAATAAGGCTGCGTTTTAAAAAAATGTCCCTGGCCTCATTATTTGCAATCAGGTCGAGGTAGCGCTGCCGGTATCGTGTGTCGATGTCGCTCAGTCCATGCCACTTCTCCGGCAGGGGCTGCAGCGATTTGGCCAGCATGGTGATCTCTTTTACCTCAATGCTGGCTTCTCCGGTCCGGGTACGAAACGGTCTGCCGTGCGCCCCGACGATATCACCGATATCGAGGTCCTTCTTAAGAAGCCTGAGGCTGTCCTCACTGAGAATATTCCGGTGGCAGTAGAGCTGGATTTTCCCCGAGCCGTCACGCAAATCAAGAAAGGAGACTTTACCCATCGGCCGGTGCGACATAATCCGCCCGGCAACACGAACTTCAATCGCCTTTTCTTCAGCCGGGTTCTTCTCTATGTCTTCGAGCAAGGCGACAGCCTGCTCCGTGGTATGACTACGCTGATAGCGGTGGGGGTAGGGATTGATACCGGCCTCATAAAGCCTCTCCAGCTTTTCCAGTCGCTGCTGGTTGATACGGTCTGCTCTTGATGTCATCTCTTACTCTATCCTCACATAATTGGTGTTATGAAACGGTAGCTCTTAAGCGGGACTATGTCTTAATGGTTATTATATGAGTTCCGAGCGTCATAGTAAAGCAGATTCTACACTACCCTTTCA
>JAQTTS010000057.1 GCA_028710655.1 Dehalococcoidales bacterium | reverse complement strand
TCGCCGTCTTCACCGGCGCTGTCGGTCCCTTTCACGTGTAAGAAGAAGAAATCATAGGCGGAGTAGTTTGCTTTCAGTGCCTTCAGTTCATCTTCGAGTCCGGTACCCGGGTTCAGAATGTCCATGCCCACCAGCCTGGCCAGGCCGCGATACATGGGATAGACGGCGATAGCCGCCGGCTTCAATTGATATATCTCGGTCATGTCTGGAAAATCGGGTCTTTCCGAAAAGCCGCGGAGAAGAAGCATATTGGCGGGATGCTGCCCGGCTAGGATGCTCTTTGCTTGAGAGATGAATTTATTGGCAATGCTTGCTGTTTTTGCCGCACCGGGCTGTAGCGCGCTGACGGCCCTTGGAGTGACTCCCAGTTGCTGCGGGTCGGAATCGCTGACAGCCGGGTTGAGACTGCCCCCGCGCAATACCACGATGAAGCGGTGTTCCCTTACCGGACGGATTAAGAGCCTGGTGTTTTCTATCGTCATATCGTCCAGCAACTTGCAGAGCCTGGCGCATTCTTCATCGGTGATACGGCCGGCCCGCCGGTCGGTAACCAGACCCTTTTTATCGACGGTGCAGAAATTTCCCCGGGCGGCCACGTCTCCCGGCTTGAGGTCGAAGTCCACTCCGACTGCTTCCAGAGCGCCCCGGCCGATAATGAAACGGAGCGGGTCATAACCGAACAGGGCCAGGTGCCCTGCGGCGCTACCCGGAGTTATTCCCGGACCTACTATGTCGATAAGGCCGGTCGTACCTTCTTTGGACAGCCTGTTGAGATTGGGTGTATCCGCTGTCTCCAGCTCGGTTTTTCCCGTGTCGGGACGGGGCAGTCCTCCTAACCCGTCAAGTACCAGCAGTACAATCTTACCGGGGGAAGGTTGAGCCAGGTTCCGCATTAATTCCAGACTGTCCATAGTCATTATCCCCTGTCCGGTAGGGCCTCTATTCCCGGCAGTATCTTACCGCTGATAAACTCGAGCGAAGCACCGCCGCCGGTGGAGACGAAGGTCATCTTGCCGGCCAATCCCATTTCGGTTACTATCTCGGCAGTGGAGCCTCCCCCAATCACCGTGGTAGCGTTCAGGCCGGCCAGAGTATCGGCCATGGTCTTCGTCCCGTTGGCGAATCGGGGTATTTCGTATACCCCCATCGGCCCGTTCCAGAAAACCGTTTTGCACTTTTGCAGCGTTTCCTTGAAGATGCTGGCTGTCCGGGGGCCGATATCGACAATCCTTTTGTTGGCGGCGATGTTCTCTATCGCTACAACCTTGCCCTCCGCCTTTTGGCTGATTTCATCGGTAACGACGACATCGACCGGCAGCAGCAGACGGATGTTGTTTTTTGATGCCATTTTCATCAGGTCGGTGGCAACGCCTAGCTTGTCTGTCTCGATTAGCGACAATCCCACCTGGCAGGATTTTGCCTTCAGGAAGGTGGCTGCCATGCCGCCGCCGATGAGAATGTAGTCTACCTTGCTCATGATGTTCTCTATCACACCGACCTTGTCGCTCACCTTGGCGCCGCCGAGGAGGGCGGCAAAGGGGTGGGACGGATTCTCGGTAATGCCGCTTAAGTTTTCTATTTCCTTCTCCAGCAACAGTCCTGCTGCCGAAGGCAGGTAACGGGTAACGCCGACTATGGAGGCATGTGCCCGGTGCGATGTGCCGAAGGCATCGTTAATGTAGCAGTCGGCCAATGAGGCCAGGGCCCGGGCAAAGGCGGGGTCGTTTTGCTTCTCTTCGGGATGGAAGCGGATGTTCTCCAGGACCAGGACCTCTCCGCCGGCTAGTTCGGCTGCGTACTGCTTCGCCTCGGGGCCGATAGAGTCCCTGGCATACTTCACCGGCTTCCCCAGAATCTCTGCCAGGCGCCGGGCGACGTTTGCCAGGCGCAGCTTCTCGATAATCTCACCATTCGGGCGGCCCAGGTGCGAGCAGAGGATAACCCCGGCTCCCCGGTCGATAATGTATCTGATGGTGGGCAGGGTTGCCCTGATGCGGCTGTCATCGGTGATAGCCCCGGTTTCCTCATCCAGGGGGACATTAAAGTCGACCCTTACCAGGACTTTCTTGTTGTTGACGTCTATATCCCGAATAGTTGCTTTGTTCATCGGTTGCTGTAACCTCCCCAAAGTCTACTATATTACCATGGTTCTCGCAAATTGTCTTGACGCTGGTGAACCTGTTTGCTACACTCGTTAGGTGCTGCCTTCCGGCCGGGCTGCCGTTTTGCACAAGTAAAAGCCAGGAATTAGCGTGTTCCTCGATAATGTTCTCAATGTACTTCATGGCCTTGGTTTTTCCAAGGAACTCGTGGTGGTCGCCGTTTCTGCCTTACCGATAGTCGAGCTGCGTGGAGCGATACCGTTCGCTCTGGGTCTGATACCTTCCGACGTCTATCCGTATAGTATCGCCTGGTATTATGCCCTGCCGCTGGCTATCGCCGGCAACCTGATTCCGGTGCCGTTCCTGCTGCTGTTCTTTAATGCTATTGCCCGGAGACTGAGCAGGATAGCTGTCTTCAGGAGGTGGTTCCATTGGCTCGAAGAGCGTGCCCGGCGGCGGGGTGGGATTGTGGAGCGGTATAAGTGGATCGGGCTGATGGCGTTTGTTGCCGTTCCTCTGCCGCTAACCGGCGCCTGGACCGGTTCATTGGCGGCGACTATTTTTGAGATAAGGTTCAAGCCCGCCTTCCTGTCTACCCTGGCCGGCGTTTGTATTGCCGGTGCTATTGTTACCTCTGTTTGCCTGCTCACTAAAGGGGGCCTTGGTTATCCGGGGTAAGGGTAGGAGCAGCTTGACCTCTCACCTGGCTCGTGCTAAATTTTAGTAGTGAAAGCCGTCCCTGTAGCTCAGTGGATAGAGCGGCTGCCTTCTAAGCAGCGGGTCGTGGGTTCGAATCCCTCCAGGGACGCCATCACGCCTGGATAGAGTAACTGCTTTACCCGAAAATCCGCACAAAAACACACGCGATGCAGCACTTGAGCATACATGTGATATCGCTAGTTCTCTGCAACAGAATGCGTCACAAGCTCCGGCCTAGTTTCTCAACGTATTACATATACAAGTCGTGGCAAGGCTAGCTATTATTGCTTCGGGAGTAACCACTGCGATAGCGCATGAAGGAAGGAACTTCGAGCTCCTCGGCCTTAAGCCCTTTGAGAAGTCGGGTAATCTCCTTTTCCTTAGCAATACCAGCAAGGGCTTCTCTGGTAGCGAATCCGGTGGCAATTAGGGTCAGCCGAACTTCGCTACCCATATTTGGATTAAGGGTAACCCCAAAGATAATGTTTGCATCAGGATCGACCGCCTGGCGAATGACCTCGGCGGCAGCATTGACCTCAGCCAGAGTAAGACCGCTACTTCCGGTTATATTGAACAGTACGCCCTTGGCTCCTTCCACAGAAACATCTAACAGAGGGCTATTCAGTGCCTCTTTAGCTGCCTCGACAGCCCGGTTATTGCCCGTACCTTGACCGATTGACATCCAGGCTGGACCGGCATCCTTCATTACAGTCCTGACGTCAGCAAAGTCAAGGTTAATTAGACCGGGTACGGTAATAACCTCAGCAATTGCCCGAACTCCGTGGAAAAGTATCTCATCAGCGAGTCGGAAGGCGCCGTCGACACTCATTTTTTGGTCGCACAGATCGTAGAGTCGGTTATTAGGGATAATGATTAGGGTATCGACTTTATCAATCATATTCTTGATACCTTCTTCCGCAACCTGGGCACGACGGACACCCTCAAAGTTAAAGGGCTTGGTGACGACTGCGATAGTAAGTGCTCCACTTTTCTTGGCTATCTCGGCGATTACCGGGGCGGAGCCAGTACCAGTACCTCCTCCCATACCGGCGGTGATGAACACCATATCCGCCTGACCGATGGCCTCTTTGATTTCATCTCGACTCTCTTCGGCAGCCCGACGGCCAACGTTATGGTCACCACCAGCACCAAGACATCGAGTCAGTTTCTCACCGAGTTGAATACGCACTGGTGCCTCAGTGATCACTAGGTGCTGGGCATCGGTATTCATAGCGATAAAATCTACACCAGCAATCTGCTCGCGGACCATCCTAGTAATTGAATTACAGCCTCCACCGCCAGTCCCGATAACCTTAATCTTGGCTGGGCTTGGTACATAGCTTGTTTTTGCCATTTTTTCCTCCTAACCTGATTCAAAACATTACTTAGACATTACTTATCGAAAGATCCGGGACACATGGGAAACGAAGTTACGAAAGCCTGCCATTTCCGGGAGGTTGGTCGTGTCCTCGTTCCTCAGTTTCCACAACAAGAGGCCGACACTGGTAGCGTAAGCTGGGTTACCTAGGCTTTCAGAGATACTATATAGGTTATGTGGTATCCCCACTCTGACTGGAAGCTTTGTTACCTGGGTGGCGAGCTCACTGATACCGGGTAAATTAGCACTGCCGCCAGTAAGTACTATCCCGGATGACACAAGTTTTGCTGTTTCGGCGTTGGATAACGCTAGCATAATGAGTCTAAGCAGTTCTTCAACACGCAAGCGAATGATGTCACAGAGCTCGCGATGGGAAACGTTTTGCCCGTTCTGGGTCAATGCCTTACTAGCGTTAGCCTCGTCAACGATTGGCATGACATTACCGTACTTTATCTTCATCTCCTCAGCAACTTCAAAAGGAAGCTTCAGTCCAATAGAAATATCACGTGTAATCTGATAGCCAGCCACCGGAATAACAGAAGTATAGAAGACACTGTTATCCTTAAAAACAGCAACGTCGGTTGTACCCCCGCCGATATCTGCTAGAATAACCCCGCATTCTCTTTCCTCGGGAGCAAGGACAGCCTCACCGCTGGCCAGTGCTTCCAGAATCAGGTCATCAATCTCAATACCGAGACTATGAATGCATTGGGTTAGGTTCTGAATAGATGTTGCTGCCGCCGTAATGATATGTGTCTCGACATCCAGCCGAAAGCCATGCATACCAACTGGATTCTTGATTCCATCCTGATCATCAATAGCATAGTTGCGGGGAATAATATGGAGCAATTTGGAATCATTGGGTACTTTGACGGTTCGAGCCACCTGAAGCACGCGTTGAAGGTCTTCCTGACGTACCACCTGATCATTGTGGGTAATTGCTACCACCCCTCGATTGTTTAATGAGCTAACATGTTGTCCAGTAACCCCGATGCAAGCTGACTCCATCCGGTAGCCTGCGGTCTGTTCGGCTTTCCTTACCGAGCGTCGGATTGATTCTCTAGCTTCATTAATGTTAACTACCAGTCCTTTTTGTAGCCCCATAGTCGGAGCAATTCCAACCCCCAGAATACGTAATTCGCCATCACTGCTATCAGCAATAATGCTGCATACCTTGGTCGTGCCTACGTCTATTGCGCCAAAATGTCTTCGTTTCATCTGTTTCCTCCTGATTGTGAAAACCTTAGAAAACTTAATGCTGTCCTATCACTATATATCGTTAATTTTAGTTATTACCTTACCGTTATTACCTTACCTTTTCCCGGTAATCTTCCCGATAGTGGATGTTCCATTTGTGGCATGCACTGTCCACGTAGGTCTTTACTTCCGGACTTGACGCGCGGTAGAGCTCGGCGAGAAAGCCGTGAAGCAATTCCCCGCCTGCCATTCCTGGTGTAGGTTCTTCTGGACCAGGCAAGTTAATGTAGACGATTTCCGTCATTATTTTTTGGTACTCAATAGTCGTCATTACTAATCTCCTCTCTCCTTCGGAATTTGGTCGGACAGTTATAAATCATATTTTATGCCAAAATCATCCGTCAAATATTGTCCTCCTTAATATTTTTTTAATCCTTTTTTGTCCATGTTCTTTCTGAATGATATACCGTCAGAATAATCTGTCCGTTACCAGTAGCTCAATCCTGTCCTGTTGCAAAGTTTTTATGTCCGATATATAATGAGCAAACCTTACGCACATGAATACCGATAGTCTGAGAAAACGTCTGCCGCCCTATGTTTCTTACCGGACTTTCCGGAACTTTCTCGATAGCTTACAGCAGGGGATACCTGCCCGGATTGACCGGAGCTACTGGGGAGACCGATGGTCAGGTAGTAGCGGTAGTCAGCTTGTGGTTGCGTTGCGCTTCTTGGGTCTGGTTGATGGTAATAGTGTGTCGACCAACCGCCTGAAACAGCTGGTGTTGGCCCGAGATATTCAGCGGACTGAAGTTTTAAGACAGATGGCCACCGAAGCCTTTGCCTTTATATTTAACAGCTCACTTGATCTCCAGACGGCAACCTATTCTCAAATTGAGGAACTGCTACATGATACCTATCAGATAACCCCGGATGTCAGTCGAAAATGCATCAAGTTCTTTATTGGACTGGCCATTGATGCCGAAATACCGTTATCACCTTTCATAGTAAAGAAATCCAGGGTCAGGACTACTAACATGGGAATTAGAAGAACTAGTTCCAAAGGGGTCGTCAGAACTAAGACGGATTCATTAGTTCCAAAAAATGATCCGAAAATACCAACTCAAGAGTCACTGGACAAAATATTGCTTTCGAAGTTCCCTACTTTTGATCCTAACTGGACAGACGAAGTGAAGACAAAATGGTTTGAAGCCTTTGACACTCTGCTCAGAAGAGTTTCAGGGTCTGGTGACGGAGATGTAAATGGTCCTTGAATTCTATGGTGCTAGTAATTCTTAACATTATCATAACATCATAGGTGTTCTATTGGCGGAAGGGAAAAACAGTGTAGAAATGTCCAATTACCCCGAACCTATTTTTCAGATTAACCCCATTTTCTCTATAATCCAGATTATACCGGGGACTCTAAGGTCCAGGGTAGTGTCTGGTGGTAGGTTAATCAGAAAATCCGGCAACCCTGCAATGGGTATTTTAAGAACCTCAATTATCTCAGCATCATCGGGGTTCTCGCTTCCGACATATTCAACGTCCGGTGCCAGAAAATGACTGACCCGGCTCGGTGTCAGAACCGAGCATTCGGGTGTTACCTTAATCGGGATAAGCTCCTTTGCCAGATAGCCTGTCTCCTCCAGGAGCTCGCGTCTTGCGGCATCCTCTTCACTTTCTTCCGCCCGGTCGGTCAACCCCGCTGGTAGTTGAATAACAAAAGACTCTATTGCGTACCTCCAGTGTCTTTCCAGAATTAGCTCTTTATTCCGGGTAATGGCGACGACGGCAACCGCACCACAGTTGAACGTGTTTTTCCTTTCCACTAGTTCCCATACCGCTTCTTTACCTGACCTGGTAATAAAGTGTTTCCAGACAAAGTTTATATATTTCCCCTGGGCGACCGTTTCTTTTTTTCTTATTAACAAGATACGTTACCTCTCTTTAATCGATAATATGACAATAGCAAGTATAAGATCCCTTCCGAGGTGGCGGCCGGTCCGGTATTTTCCATTCCTTCCCCATATTATATATTATCTCGCCTGTGGTATACCTGCCGAAGGTACCATCCAGCCCTGAGCCCGGTGTCATATCGGTGGTGCCAGACATGCTTGACAAAAGCGGCTCCGGTACTTAAAGTATCCATTACCGAGTTAATAAAGTAGAGAAAGGTGGACTGAAATGGGAAACAGAGCCAAATCGCTTTTGCTAAGTGGACTTGCTGTTGTGCTGGTTGTTCCGCTCCTGGGTTGTGGTCTGATCAATACATTAGTATCGCCTGCTGCTTTGAGCACTCAACAGGCGATTGCTATCATTCAGATTGCCGGCATACCGTATATCGACGACTACTACCAGGAGGCGGTTGAAGGACAAGGTGCCGAGACACCGACCAAAATAAGTCCGGCAAGGCCGGTTGGCCAGTGGGTTGCTGATTATGATGGTAACGGCAACTGGAGGATCCAGGGTACGGTTACGACCAATGCCTGGGGCAGCTGCCTGACTACCTGGACGCTTAGGGAGGAAGACAGCAGGATAAAGCTTATCGGGTTTAACTGTGGTTAGGCCCGGTTGTCTGCCTGGTAAATATACTCTACCGGAGCAGCAGGTGCCTGGTTTTGGTTGTCATAGTCTCGTGTTGCTGTATAGCGAGTAGTTATGTTATACTACTTAACAGTTCAAGAGGGGGGTAAGTTTGTCTAGTACAGTTACAATCAAACAGCTTTTGGAAGCCGGGGCGCACTTCGGTCATCAGACGAGTCGTTGGCATCCTCGCATGAAGAAATATATCTTCACCAAGCGTAATGGTATTCATATCATCGATCTGGAGCAGACGGTTGTTATGCTGGAGAAAGCCTGTAGTTTTATCGAGCAGCTGGTAGCCGACGGTGGTACCATCCTGTTTGTCGGTACCAAGAAGCAGGCCCAGGAAGCGATAGAGGAAGAGGCTAAGCGATGTAATATGTACTATATTAGCCAGCGCTGGCCCGGCGGAGTACTGACCAATTTTTGCACGATACAGGGCCGTATAGACTATCTGGTTCGCCTGGAAGACCAGCAAGCCAAGGGTGAGCTTGAACGTTTGCCTAAAAAGGAAGCCATGAAGCTGAGTAAGGAATTGGTGCGCCTCAATCGTATGATAGGTGGTATCAAAGAGATGACCAGGCTGCCCTCAGCGCTGTTTATTGTCGATGTTACCAAGGAGAGGCTGGCTTTAGATGAGGCTAAGCGGGTTGGAATACCGGTGGTGGCTGTTGCCGATACCAATTGTGATCCTACCGGTATTGACTATCCGATTCCGGCTAATGATGATGCTATTAAGGCCATTAAGCTTGCCTGCAGCCGGGTCGCCGACTCGGTTCTGGCGGGTAAGGCTGGAGGGGCTGAATTCCTGGCCCGGGAAGAGCAGCAAGATGGAGAAAGCGTAGCAGAGGTTGCAGTTGCCGAGGATACCGAGCCGGTTGTTTCCATGTCTGGCGATGAATAGTAGTATAAGGAGCGGGAGTTGAATATTCCAACGGCTAGAATACGGGAACTGAGGGAGCAGTCAGGGGCTGGAGTGATATCCTGTCGAAATGCTCTTATTGAAGCTTGCGGTGATATGGAGAAGGCGCAACAGATATTGAAGGAGAAGGGTATTCTCAAGGCCCGGGATAAGTCGGAACGTTCCACTAGCAAGGGCGTGATCGAGACCTATGTCCATACCGGTGGGCGTATTGGCGCTATGATTGAGGTCAACTGTGAGACCGACTTCGTTGCCCGTACCGCTGAATTTAAGGAGCTGGCTCATAATCTGGTAATGCAGGTAGCGGCCATGCCTCCTAAATTTATTTCGGATGAAGAGATTAAAGATGAAGCTGACGTCGAACCTCAGACGGACTGCTTATTGTTACAGCCTTTCATTAGAGACCCCGGCAGGACTATCCGGGATATTATCGTTGAGACTATCGCCAAGTTAGGTGAGAATATCAAGATAGCCAGATTCGCCCGATTCGAATTAGGTAGATAGGTATTATTGGTATGACCACTACCAGGTATAAGCGGGTCCTTCTTAAGCTCAGTGGTGAGGCCTTCAGCGGCAAGCTCGATTATGGTATTGATACCGATACCATTACCCGGATAGCCAGGCAGATCAAACAGGTGATGGAAATGGGGGTCGGCGTTGCTATTGTTGTTGGTGGCGGCAATATCTGGCGTGGTGCTGCTGCTGCGCGGAAAGGGATGGACAGGGTTACTGCCGACTACGCCGGTATGCTGGCTACCGTGATAAATGCTTTGGCTCTCCAGGATGCCCTGGAGAAGGTAGGAGTGACTACCAGAACCCAGACAGCGATCGGTATTCAACAGGTGGCGGAGATCTATATCAGAAGGCGTGCCATCAGACATCTGGAAAAAGGCAGGGCGGTGATCTTCGCCGGAGGCACCGGTAACCCTTATATGACCAGTGATAC
>JAQTTS010000493.1 GCA_028710655.1 Dehalococcoidales bacterium | reverse complement strand
GGTAAGTATCTTCTCTGGTCGAAGAATCTACCGCAGACCGACCCTGCCGATTTGAGGTATTTTCCTACCTATGCCCTAGGTGACGCTACCGCCTCGAGAGGACTGGACCATTTAAGGAGCCGGCCTACCTGGGAGTCCTATCGACTTTCCGAAGAAACCCTGAGGGATATCTACGGCGGCGATGTTTCCGCCAGTCCCCGCAGCTACCTGGGCAAGGGGAGGGTAATCTGGTGGTGGGAGACATACCTTTCCCTGTTTGATGCTCTAGGAATCTGTAAGCTGATCGCTTTTCATTGCCAGCCCGGTCTGCTTGATTTTGCCTTCTTCTCAAGGCTGATTCGCTGTGCAACGGGTATTGATTTGACCGCGGAGGAAATCTTTGCCGTCGGAGAGAGGATTGCCACCCTGGAGAGGATGTTTCTGGTCAGGGAGGGAATAAAGAGGAATGATGATTTTCCTCCCCCGAGGTATTTTGAGCCTTTGGCCTGGCAGGACGGACTGAAACCCGAAGAGAAGGACTTGAAGCTGGACAGGGTGGCTTTTGAGGGGATGCTCGATGAATATTACCGGCTCCGCGGTTGGGATGACGAAGGCGTGCCGCTGGCCGGAACCAAAGAGCGTTTGGGTTTGGCCCGATGAAGATAGCTGTTATCGGTGCCGGGGCGATCGGTGCGTTAGTAGCTGGTTATCTCGGCAGGGAGGGTGTTGACGTTACTTTAGTTGGCAGGGCAACCGATGTTCCTGTTATTCATAGTGGCGGCCTCGTCATCGATGGAGTAAGAGGAAACGTAGTCGTTCCGGTGAAGGTGACCGATAGGATCGAAAAGGGCTTTAGTCTGGTTATTCTGACGGTTAAAACACAGGATATTGAATCCGTCCTGAAGGAGAATGTGAAGGCCCTGGGAGATGTTGCTCTCCTTACCGTGCAGAACGGCGTGAGGGCGGAGGAAATCGTTCGGGAACTTATCCCGAAGGAGAATATCATTAGCAGTATTGTCATGTTCGGGTCAACCTATCTTGAGGCGGGTAGAATTCTGCATAACTTTGAGGGAGACTGGGTAATCGGCAGGGCTTTTGCGCCGAATAACGGGATTATTGACAGTATAGTTGATCTGCTGGCCGTCGCCTTCTCCGTCCGCATCACGGAGAAGATAACAGGAATGAAGTGGCTGAAACTGTTCTTGAACCTAAATAATTGTCTACCTGCTTTGACCGGGAAGAGTATGCAGGAAACATTTTACCATCCGGGTATCTCCTGTTTGAGCATCCGCCTTCTGAGTGAGGCCCTGGCAGTGGTGGACAGGGCGAGCATAGAACTGGAGTCGCTGCCGGACTTTCCCGTGGCAAGACTGCGGGCACTCACTGCTATGCCGCTGGCTGAGGCGGGGGAGATATTCTCTAAGACGATGACCAATCTGAGCCGGGAGCCGCTCTTCGGCTCTATCTTACAGAGCATCAAGAGGGGTAAACCGTCCGAGATTGATTATTTTAACGGGGAGATAGTATATCTGGGGAGGAAGGTAGGGGAGGATGTGCCGCTGAATAGGAAGATGGTCGAGATGGTGCACAGGGTGGAAGAGAGCGGCAGGTTTTTCAGTCCGGAAGAGATTCTAAATGAAATCGGGGGATAGGCATGGCAGAAGATAGACCCAAATCGGCAGGGACATCTAAGGTCTCGGGAAAGACCAGGAAGAACTTTCACGATGTTCCTCTTTTGGTGACGGTGAGTAAGGTCAAGGATAAGTGCTATCGGGGCTACAAAGAGGGTGATACTTTTGTCTTCGAAGACTTTACCAAGACGCCCCGGGGTTTCTGCCAGGGTGCCGCCGCAGTACTTTTTCCTTGTCTTTATGCTCTGACCTTCGGCGCGGAGTTCAAGTTTGAAGGTAATCCCCGCTCTATTCATACCACCTGTCCCGATGGTGGTAAGGTCGAGTTCTTTACCCAGGTGCTTAATCAATCGGGGAAAGTGGAAAAGGGTGAGAAGAAAGAGCATCACGGGCCGAGTCCTAAAAAGATGATTATCAGCGTGGAGGAGGTAAACGGGCACTGTGCCTACGATTACAAACCGGGGGACACTATTGAGGTAACCGGACTCAGGACGCCCGCGGGTTTTTGTGGGGCTGCCTATAATGCTCTCTTCCCCGTCCTTTTCGCCCTTAATATGGGGGCTAAGTTTTCCTTTTCCGAGGATCAGAATGCTAACCTGCGCGTGACCTGCCCCGATGGGGGAATAATCAGGTTTAAGGTAAGGAGGGTCGAATGACTAATAGACGTGTAGTGGTCACCGGTCTGGGGGTTATTTCTCCTAATGGCATTGGTAAAGAGGCTTTCTGGAAAAATACGGTCTCCGGTAAATCGGGGGTAAGGCGGGTTACCGATTATGATGTCTCTCAATTCCGCTCTCAGATAGCTGCTCAGGTGGTTGACTTTGATCCGTTTGCCTGCGGACTCAGTGGGGAGGAGGTAGAGAGGATGGACCGCTATGTACAGTTTGCCGTGGCCGGGGCGGAAGCTGCAGTAGCTGATGCCAGGTTTGTTTTCGGTG
>JAQTTS010000492.1 GCA_028710655.1 Dehalococcoidales bacterium | reverse complement strand
GAGCACAAGATCGATGGATTGGCGGTCGCTTTGACCTATGTTGACGGGCAGCTGACCGTCGGTGCTACCCGCGGTGACGGTTGGCGCGGTGAAAATATCACTCAGAATCTGAGGACTATCAGGAGTATACCCCTATCGGTATCTAGGGAGGCGCCCGGTCGTTTTGAGGTGCGTGGTGAAGTATTTTTGCCCAGGGCCGGCTTCGCCAGGTTAAACCGGGAGCGGGCTGAGGAAGGGCTCCCCCTTTTTGCCAACCCCAGAAATGCTGCGGCTGGTTCGGTACGCCAGCTCGACCCCCGTATTACTGCCAAACGCCCGCTGGATATTTATGTCTATATGCTGGGTTATGCCGAAGGCAGATTAACGCCCGCGACTCACTGGGAGACTATGGAGTATCTCAAGTCATTGGGCTTTAAGGTAAATCCCAATAACCGGCTGCTTGATAGTGTTGCCGAGGTAGAGGACTATTATCAGAACTGGGTAAATAAGCGGGAAAGCCTTTCTTATGAAGCTGATGGCATCGTGGTTAAGGTCGATTCGCTGGAGTGGCAGAGGAGGCTGGGAGATGTTGGCCGTGAGCCGAGGTGGGCGGTGGCCTATAAGTTCCCCGCACTTCAGAGTATTACCAGGTTGAAAGATATCAGGATCAGTGTCGGCAGGACCGGTACGCTTAACCCTTATGCCGTTCTGGAGCCGGTGTTGGTGGGGGGGGTGACCATTAAGCAGGCAGCTTTACATAATGAGGATGATATCAGGCGTAAGGATATCCGTAAGGGTGACATGGTTATTATTCAGCGCGCCGGTGAGGTAATACCGCAGGTGGTAGGGCCGGTGGTCAGCCGGCGAACCGGAGCGGAGGAGGAGTTCAGTCTCCTGGAGATGATATTCGATAAGGATAGCGGACGTCCGGCCTGCCCGGAGTGCCGGGCTGAGGTGGTTAAGCTTGCCGGTGAAGCAATGTACTATTGCTCCAATGCCGCCTGTCCGGCACAGGTTAGAGAGCGTATTGAGCACTTCTCTTCCCGGGGTGCGATGGATATCAGGGGGATAGGAGAAAGCTTGAGCGGCGTACTATTTGAGCGGGGGCTGGTCCGGGACGTAGCCGATCTCTACTGTCTCAAGGAAAAGAAGGGGCAGTTGCTCAAGATGGAGGGCATGAAAGAAAAGAGTGTGGACAATCTGCTTAAGGCTATTGAGCAGAGTAAAGACCGGCCTCTCTACCGGCTTGTCTCTGCCCTGGGTATAAGACATGTCGGAGAAGAGACGGCGGAGCTTCTGGCAAAACACTTCGGTACTATCGATGGACTGGCGGAGGCCTGTCGTGATGATCTCCTGTCCGTCCCGTCTATCGGTCCCAAGATTGCCGACAGCATCCGGTTCTTTTTTGGCCAGGAAGAAAACAAAAGAATTATCCAGAGGTTGAAAGACGCCGGGGTAAGCACCGGGGAAGGAAAGGCTGCGGCGGAAAAGCTGCCTTTAGCCGGACAGGAGTTCGTTATTACCGGTCGTCTGGATAGATATAGCCGGCCGGAGGCGGAAGCCCGCATAAAAGTGCTGGGAGGTACAGCCAAGAGCGATATTACCCAAAAGACTACCTATCTGGTTGCAGGCACTGAGCCCGGCTCTAAATTAGCCCGGGCCCGGGAATTGGGGATCAAGCAGATTGATGAAGCAGATTTTCTTAAACTGCTGGGAGAGGAGATATGATGTTCTCTATCGGGGTTGCGGAATGAGCGGATTTCTGGACTACTTTCAGTTTACTGTTTTTTTACTGTATATCGCCCTGTTTGTGGGCAGGATAATATATTTGAACTGGCAGAACGGGATCAGGGCGATAACGGTCACCGTCGACGGCAGCAGGGTAAGGGGCATCCTGACAGTTTGCCTGATTGCGATCATAACTATCTGGTTTGTCGTAATGATCAGCGGCATTGTCAATCCCGAGGTTTCCTTGCTGCCTTCATCCCTGGAGATGATACTGATTGATTCGGTACAGGCTAGAATCGCCGGGGTAATACTGGTCATTCTGGGGTTCGTGGTTTTTACCTCGGCCTGGTTTACCCTGGGTAATGCCTGGCGGGTAGGTAACCGTGAAGAGGACGATGGAGAACTTATTACGCACGGCATATATGCTGTCTCCAGAAATCCGATCTACCTTTTCTTCATCCTTTACCTGGCCGGTAGCT
The DNA here is from genome assembly GCA_028710655.1 of Dehalococcoidales bacterium. The sequence continues at coordinate 362 of JAQTTS010000492.1, read as the reverse complement.
TTCTTATCAACGGCGATTTGATATTCCTTATTCTTACGGTGCTGATAGTTTTGAATCTGCATTATCTGACACTGGAAGAAGAGGCGTTCTTGTCCCGTGCTCACGGTCTGAGTTTTCGCGACTATTGTACCGTGACCGGTCGTTATATCACCTGGCTTAAGATCTGGCCGATGAGCAGGTTGAGGTTGTTTTCAAGGTGTCCGGAATGCTCGGAATAGCTTTAATAAACTGGCAGGACTAGGTTGCCGTAATGAAATTAATCGTAGGACTGGGTAATCCGGGACAGGTTTATGCTCATAACCGTCACAATATCGGGTTCATTTGTCTGAAATACCTTGCCCGGGCATGGGGTATCAAGCTGG
>JAQTTS010000491.1 GCA_028710655.1 Dehalococcoidales bacterium | reverse complement strand
TCCCATCTGCCCGGTTTCTTGGGGAATCGAATGATCGGGCCCGGACCATTGAGGACCACCGGGCCGGTAAGTTCCGCTACTTGATCGCCTCCCCCGCCATGCTGGGGCATGGGGTGAACCTGCAACACTGTAGGTTCGCGGTGTACTACTCCCTCAGCCCAAGTTATGAACAGTATGAGCAGTCCCGGCGGCGTCTGCTTCGCTCCGGACAGACCCAAAAGTGTGGGTTCTATTATCTGGTGGCGAAGGATACCTTCGACGAAAAACTGCTGCGGATACTCCGCCGCAAAGAGAGCGTAGCTGCCGGCACACTGAACTATCTGAAAGGGCTACGATGAAAGAATCCCGGCTTCAAAAGAAGATACTGGACTACCTGAATAGTCTGGAATACTGTGTAGCCTACAAGATCATACAGGCGAACGAGCGGGGGGTTCCGGACATTATGGCAGTACTACGCGGGCACCCCATGTTCTTCGAGGTAAAGGTGAACTCCCCGCTATCTGCGGTCCAGCGGTACCAAGCGGACCGGTTGATGCGGGCGGGGGCGACGGTACACATTGTATATTCCGTACAGGAGGTACAAGAAATTGCAGAGGGGCGGATTGACCTACTCGGAAAACCTTGACTTATGCCGGGAAATGTGGTATAATAGTGGGGTACAATGAAAGGGGGACCTATGAGAACTATACGGATGTCGGCGTCGAGCATCGCGTGCTTCAAAGCTTGTAAGATGCGGTACTATCTGAATTATGTACTTGGCTTGCAACCGGCGGAGGATACTGAGAGCCAGCGGGTAGGTACAGTCTGGCACGCGTGCCGGGAACTCATCACCCGGATTCAGATGGCTCAAGCAACGGATGGTCCGCTGACGTGCTTCCATTGTGGCGGGACTAATCCATACTGCTTTTTGTGTGGGGGCGGGGCTCTGCCCGCCGACCCAATGGATGCCGTTGTCGCCTACTTGAACCGGTTCTACGAGAGCCGACCGGAGTGGTTAGACAGCCACGAAATGCGGGTGGAGCGTACCACGATCCTACATGCACTGTACGGCTATCAGTGGTACTACGAAGAAGACAACAGGAACATGGAAGTCGTAGCAACGGAATTGAAGGCGGAGACCCCGATTGTTTCCCCGTCTGGTAGGGCGGTGCGAAACGCTGTCCTCGTCCTCCGCACCGATGCACTGGTACGGCGTAATGGTAGGGTGATGGTGTTGGAGAACAAGACAACGGGGCGATCCCTCGACCCGGACAGTACCTATTGGAAGAACCTGGAATTGTCCGTTCAGCCCAACCTCTATATTTACGCTCTTACCGCGGCCCAACAGCAGGGAAACCTGGAACAGTATGGTATTCGTCCGTTCCCGAAAGATGACGCCATTACCGACTGTCTGTACGATGTGTTCCACAAGCCCACCATCCGGCCAAAGAAGTTATCGCAGTCCGACCTACGAGCGATGCTGAAGTCATCTCTGTATCTAAATACTGGGGTGGACATAACGGTGTCCGGTAAGTACTCCGATAAAGAGCCCCCGGAGGCCATTTGGATCGACGGAGAACCGGCGGAGATCGAGGCACAGAAGACAGGGTGGACGATCCAAGAAACGCCGGGGATGTTCGGAACAAGACTTCTTCAGGACATCACCGAGCGTCCGGAGTTCTATTTCCAGCGACGGATCATTTCCCGCAAAACGGACGATCTCATCCGGTTCGAGCGGGAACTGTACAACTTGTATCTTTCAATGCGAATGATGGAGAACCAGGGGTGTTGGTACTGCGAGAGCGAGTCTTGTGAGGCGACATTCCGATGCCCCTTCATTGATCTGTGTTACAACGGCGTGCGGCTTACGCCGGAGGATATTGCGGCGGGCAATGTCCCGGACGGTTTCAGGGTGTTCAAGAGAGAAGGGGAAAACAATGGCTAGGAAAATAACTTGCTCGTGGTCGCTGAATTGCGAAAGGGAGACTAATGCCTGCTAAACCACCTCCCATGCCGAAGAAACATCGGTCTGCTGTGCCCGCCGGGAGAGCCCCCGCTCTCGTGAGCAAAGCGTTTTCCATCGAGTCGTGGGCGGACTCCGCGGGCGGGGAGAAGGTCCTGTTGTACGGTGCGTCAGGGATGGGAAAGACCACTCTGGCGGCCTTGGCCCCCGACCCGGTATTCATCGGGCTGGATGATGGCGGTCGGAAGCTTGTCCACCCTCAAACTGGAAAGCCATTGCGTCACATTACGGGGGTGGAAACGTTCCGCGATGTGTTGGATGTGCTGTCCCAGGCGGACCTATTCGAGTCGGCCCAAACCATCGTGGTGGATACGGTGACACGGCTCGAAGAGCTTTGTGTGGATCACATCCTCGAAACAATCCCCGCTTCGATGCAGGGCAAACAGGCCACGAGTATCGAATCTTACGGGTACGGCAAGGGGTGCCGGCACCTGTATGATACGATGGGGAAGCTGCTGCCGGTCTGTGATAATCTGGTACGCAGGGGGAAACATGTGGTTCTCGTTGCTCAGAGCGACAACCATCGGGTCGCCAACCCGGAGGCGGAAGA
>JAQTTS010000490.1 GCA_028710655.1 Dehalococcoidales bacterium | reverse complement strand
CGCACCATCGAGGTTGACGTCCCCCACCTGGAACAAATCGACATAAGGATCAACAGGTGTCAGTGGAGGATATGGTGACTCGTCAATCGGAGGATACGGTGGAGACTCGTCGATGCCGCCACCACCTTCTTCATCATCACCATCATCGTCACCACCATCATCAGTGTCGCCGGTATCATCAAGGTCAATAAAATCAACCTCCGGTTCGACGGCAGTTTCGACGTTATTATCATCGTCACCGGTGTCGTCATCACCATAATCACCACCGCCTCCACCACCGCCAGCTCCGGGGATCAGCAGTCCGTACTCGTCACCTGACTCATAATCGACGCTGCTGCCACCACCATCACCGGTGTCGTCGGTCTCAGCTACCTCAGCTGCCTCAGTGGTCTTACTCCGCAGCAGGAAGTACCCGATAATGGCACCCACACCGAGCAGAATGCCTTTGTTCATATCACTCTCCTAACCGATAGTAGGTTGGATTCCTTGAGCCCTTGTATACGTTGTCTACTGTGCCGTAACTCACTGAACCATTAGCGTACTTCCATCTCACGTATGTGTACGTGGTTACAGGTGATACAGTCCCATCTCGATTGACCATCAGATCACAGACAGGGCAATACTCAGACTCAGGAAGTCCACTACTCTCATGGATTTGCTCGTCACCAGCGTAGCTGTGCGACTCCCCACTCTCCCACTCAAGGCTATATCTCTTGTTTCCATTCTCATCGGTGGAGCTATGGGTTCCCATCAACCGGGCAAAGGTGCGCGTCTCCGTCGGCTTCCCACACTTCGGACACTTTGGTGAGAACAGTACGTCAATCTCAGCATCGGTCATGCCCAATAGATTGATATCTCTGAGTGCGCTCCGTACTTCGTTAGTGTCTCCAAGTGTGTTCACCACGTAGTCAAGATACGCTTCGATGCTGTCAAAAGCTCCTGGATGCCAGAGATCAGCAGGCTCATTATCACCACTATCATCACCGCTACTGTCACTGCCAGCATTACCACCGCCGCCGTCACCATCACCATCTCCACCATCATCACCACCATCATCACCGCTACCGTCACTGCCACCGTCATCACCATCACCATCAGCATCACTATCGTCTGTAGGTGCATCAGTGATGATGCCACGCCGCTTGAGCAGCAGCGCCACTCCTACAATCCCGAAACCGATGAGAACGATGTGTTCTTGTTTCACTCTTACACCATACCAAGCGGGTTATCGTACGGGTCCGAGTAGTGCGTATCATCGGCGTACTCGGTGTCATCGTCAGTGGATTTGCCGCTGATAACATGCTCTCCGTGACGGTCGATGTAGTGCAGATTTCCACTGCTGTCTTTCCACTGCTCCTGCCCGGTACTGGTTGTCCAATGAATCGTACCATTCTCAGTCCACGACTCATTCGGGCCATGAGTTGCTGCTGACAACTGAGCACCATAGTTGTCCTTGATGAATGTCCAAGCGTCAGAGATTTGTGACACGGAGAACCCCGCTTTATCAAGGGTGTCGTAGTCATTCGGGTTGTTGAGGATGAAGGCCACGATATCGTAGAGAGGATTGCCGAGTTCATCCATTTTCCCGGTGAGGTACGGCAACATCTTATCCTGCGCGTCCTTCATGCCAAGCTGATACCACTTCGCCTCCGGCGGTGCCTGCGCCAGAGGATTCTGAATAACAGTTCCAGTCGGTACCGGTGCTACACACCCCGGTGACCCGCACCCTCCTCCCTCACCGGTTACATCGCTCGCTACGAACGGGTGAGCAGCCTCCAGCTCACGCTCTGCCTCCAGCACGGCATCGAGCTTCTCCTGTGCTGTGACGAGCTTGCCCTGGTACATCACCATCGTCTCGCTCGCGATCTCGATGTGTTTGTTGTAGAACTTCTCCCACTCAGCCTGGGTCATGTCGGTGTCAGCCGAGGCGTAGTTGTCGCGCTTGTTCGTGTAGGTATCGATCTTGTCAACCAGTTTGTCGATGTTGCTGTCCAGATTACGAACAGTTGCGAGTTCCACGTTGCCGGGTTCCATCGCGTCGTTCAGGACGTTGGTGTACACCCGAGCCTCGATATCACTCGCCTTGCGCGGCGTGGTGCCCCAGCCATTGTCGTACGCATACCACGTGTCGGTGACGGCATCATAGACTCTGCTGCCGGGAGCGGTGACTATCGTGCCGCCGATGATCTGCTCGGTATCGCTCTTCAGGTGCACGCCACGACAGCAGGTCGAGTTGGTGAAGCTGTAGAAATCACCCGAGTACCCTGCGTCTTTCGCCCCGTTGAATGCGGCAACGACGCTGGCGGAACCCTGTCCCGCTTTGTATGCGGTTGTCGTGGTGATGTCGACACCCCGGTTGAGCGCATCGGCTACAGCCTCACGGTAGCTCTGCTCCGTTCTGTCGATGTACACCTTGGCATCGGGGGTTCTGGCACGCATCTGTTCGAGCGCATACAGCCAGTCATCGGGAAGCACCACCTGATCTGGAGTGACATCAAGTGCGGTGTTGCCGTACTGGGAGCGTGTCGTCTCGACCGAGTCACCAAGATTAC
>JAQTTS010000489.1 GCA_028710655.1 Dehalococcoidales bacterium | reverse complement strand
ATGCTTTTTGATATAGACATCGTCTTTATCTCGGATGGTCTGGTAGTCGATGTTGTCAGCAATGTTGAGCCGGGCTATCTGGTAACCGAACAGACGCCCTGCGACATGTTTCTGGAGGTCAATGCCGGTGAGGCTGCCGGAGTGGTTGCCGGCGACGCAGTAACTACCGAGGTTATTCAGCCGCCGGGGACAGACTTTAGCCAGGCTGTGGCTGTGGCTATACCACTGGTCGTTTTGGGGTTTGTCTGTGCTGCAGTGGGAGGATTGTCCAGTTCAATGGGGAATTCGAAAAGTACTAAAAAACTGACAAAAGGAGAGGCAGCCTACTACTGGACCGCCGTAAATAAGGCTACCGGTGAGATTGTGGAGAACCACACATCTTACACCAGCTCCAGCCGTGCTCTAAAGGACGGCAAGTCATTCGTCTGTCGACACTGGAGAGGCGACAAGACTCTAATCGAGGTCTGGAGGCAGCCGCATTACTACTCTCAGGGGCTTGAGATAAAGCCTGTAGCTGCCAAGATAGTTACCGGTGGGCCGAACCCCGGTAACCCTGGCAAAAGCATGACAAAGGAGGCCACCGTTGAATGCCCCATCTGTAAAGAGGTGGTAAAGATACCGGATTATAACAGAGTTACCAGGTCTGATGCGCTTAAAAGACACATTCAGGAAAAACATCAGTCCAGGCATATATATCTCTCAAACCCCGGCCGGCCGACCAGGCATGATGTCGAAATAGGCACCTGGGTCGAGCGGGAGCGCACCGCTGTCTGGCTTACCGACAAACGCAGCGGTAAAACAGTAGCCGAGTGGTGGGACGAAGACGCCAGGGAGATGTTCGACCAGGGGTGGTTTAAGCCAGGCGATATCAGGCAGCAGACAATAACCGGCCGGGACTTTGAAGAAAGCGTTCTGGACTACGCTGAGAGCACAGGTTTGTTAGCTGGTAAAAGCAAGGGGTATAAAGTGCGCTTCATCGGCGCCTGCAAGGTGGTTGATGGACTGTGCCATAGCCACGGCTACTCTGTAAGTAAGGCAGTGAAATGCCCCGACTCGGAGCTCACCCAGGAGGAGTGGGCAGCAGCCTGGGAGCTGGCCTATGAGGCCTTTCCAGAGGGACAGCACAACCCCTGGGTTGATGGCTGGTGGCCAAAAACGCTACAGGAGGCAGAAGAGGTAGTGCGAAGATATGAGAGCAAGATGGAGGAGGCTGTTGCCAACTTCAGGGCAAGGCAGCACAAGGCTATAGCAAACTACGAGAGAGCTGCCAATAAAGCGGTCTATAACTACCGCCAGTACGTCATGAAAGAATATGAGAGAGGCAAAACGAGAGTGGCTGCCCTCATCAGCACATAGGAGAACTTACACATAATGGAAATAGGTGAACTCTATTACGGCTCAGAGCTTGGTGACGAAGAAGCAATCTGGTTCCTGACTTGTATGACTACAGCTAGAGAACTAGCCACTGGACTAAACCAGCTTCCCAGACTACTGGATTCCACAGGTATAATTCTTGATTTGGGGCAAGCTCAGCCAGCAGATGTTATTACCCAAGACCTACTGATTAATATTGACATAATATATTTGGAGGAGGTTTCTGAGGAGGCTGTAGAAGGAGACATTGGGCGACTCATCATTGCCGATGTAGTAGATATAGTCAAGTATGTTGCGCCTGGCTACAGGGTAAGGAGTGCTGTTCAGTCAAGATATATTATGGAGGTAAATGCTGGGGAGTCAGGTGTTTTGGAAATAGGTGATACCGTCTTAATGTGGTTTGCTGGATACATACCACTAGGCTATATGCCAATTGGTTCCGCTGTCGCATGAGGAGGCGTGATTGTCTGATAGCCTGGTAACACCCGGGTTAGTCTTGCAGGTAGCCGAGGCTGCCGGAGATTACAGGATAACGCCGGCTGAGTTTAGAGGGATTATGGGGGCGATATCCTCGATCTTTATCGGGGCTTTTGTCCTGGGGGCTTTGGGAATGCTGGCGGGGAAATTGACGGATGAAAGAGCTTGAGAGGAGCAATGCCAAAGAGCTGGCTAAGGCGTTGGAAGAGCTTGAGACGGAGAGCGACTACGGGAATGTTCTCATGTGCGGCATGCTCTCACTCATACTGTTCATCGTCCTGGCCCAATACATGCAGAGCCTGGCTGAGACGCAGCTACAGGTTGCTGCCTACAGCTACCCGGCAGTGGCCGGTAACGCCGGCCTGGTCTGGATAAAGATAACGCCGGCAGGGGAGCCCAACCAGGTGAAGATCATATCGGAAAACAGCACCGGCGCCTTTGAGGAGGTTTTACTCGGACTGACGACATAGGAGGTATCGATTATGGAAGGCCGAAAAAACGGGAACAAACCCGGGATGGCGACCAGGTTAAGAGCCTGGCTGCTGGGCGTCGAGCCGGAGGTGTTTGAGGGCGTTCGGACCATGCTCAACGGCTACCGGGGTTCGCAGTACAGGGGCAACTCCATGATTATGGGTGGCCCCACTGCCTGGCAGTGGTATGCCACCATTGACGACGCTCATCATGGCGTCAGAACTTTGGCGGAT
>JAQTTS010000488.1 GCA_028710655.1 Dehalococcoidales bacterium | reverse complement strand
CGCGGGTGTAGTAAAAAGTATTTATTTACTTTACGGTTCGGATGCAGCTACCTCTGAAAGCAGCACGGCAAATGCCGGTTTTGATATGTATCAGGACTTTGCCGGCACAACTATTGATACCGGAGGCACCGGATTTACTGTAACCGAAGGCGGCGGCACGATCACGCAGAATGACGAGTTACTGCTGAAGAATAACGATTCCGGCTGGGATACCGCGGTGATCACTAACGCCGCTTATACCAGGGTTGATGGTAAATCGCTGATTTTTAAATTTAAAATGCAAAATGGCGGTTCTACCATGATCGGTTGGCATGACTCCGGTACCGCCGCCACCTATGGTAATTATCCCCATTGTATTTATTTTAACGGCAACAGCCTTAATGTCTATGAAGACGGCAGTAACCGCGGGACTTTCGCGACAATTAACAATGATGTCTGGTATGAATTAAAAATTACCCTGAAAAGCACCGGAGCAACTTATTATTTCCGTCCTTACGGCTCTGATCTCTGGATACTACTTTATGATGGCAGTTACTCCAATGAGTCGTTTTTAAAACCCGGTCTGGTGGTTAACAGCGCTTACAATAACTATACCGATGACTGGCGGATAGAGACCGCTTCGAATTTCTTTAGCGGCGCGGTTACTCTTCCCAATACGGAAGAAACAGCTACTTCGCCGACTTTGGGGGCAAACTGGCCGTATCGCGAAGTAGTGACAGTCACTAACTCCGGCAGTGCCTTGACCAATTATCAGGTTAAGCTGGAGATTGACCCCGGGCATACCGGTTTCTGGTCGCACGTGCAGAACGACGGAGACGATATCCGGATTGTCGATGCCGACAATACCACGGTGTTGAGTCACTGCTTGACTGAATTCAACTATGCAGACCAGACGGCAATGGTCTGGGCAAAGGTGCCTTCCATTTCTGCCGGCACGAAATCAATTTATCTTTATTATGGAAACGGCGCGGCTTCCAGCACCAGCAGTGGAAGCGATACTTTTCTGTTTTATGACGATTTCTCCGGGGCCAGCCTGGATACCGGTAAATGGCAGGGGTCAACCGGCAGTGTGGTGGTTTCTGGAGGAGAGGCGCGTATCGCAGGAAATGGCGTGGCGATATATTCCAAGACGGATTTGGGGCAAAATACCCGCGCGGCCACCCGCTTTCGCTCTACGAATTCCACGGGTAATCTTGACGCAGGTATAGGCTTATGCATGCAGGGTACCACTACCGGCTACCTGACGACAATCGACGCCTACAATGCCAGATACAGCGGCCTGATCGCGCCGGGCTGGCAGACCTATAAAGCCTATTTTAACCAGTCGATCGCCTCGACTACCCCGTATCTGGAAATCAGAAAACTTGATTCAGGAAACGGATTCTCGGCATACTGGAAGGACGTCGGCACGATTTCTTCCTCTGATTCTTCTTATACATCCGGTTACGCCGGAATATTCAATGATAATGACAGTTCCGGTAACTTCGCCTATCACGATTATTTCCTGGTTGCCAAATACGTTAATGACGATCCGGTGGTTTCCTTCGCCTTTGCTCCGCAGGCAAATGATTACGCGATTACCGGGACATATTACACTACTAACCCAACGATACAGCCGATCCTGGGGGTGTTTTACAATGACAACTTAAGCGAGTTCCAGGAAACCGCCACTAAGACCAGTAGTGAGATTAAATATCAATGTTCCAATAACGGTTATGAGTGGTATTGGTGGAATGGTTCTGCCTGGGCAGCGGTAACCGGCGGATACTCTGAAGCGAACACCGCTACCGAGGTAAACGCCCATTTAGCGGAGTTTATGAGCGAGATTGCATCATCCGGTGAATTCATCTACCGCGCGTATTTGCATTCAAATAGCGGGACAACTACGCCGTATCTGGATAATATCGCGATTAACGTCAATTCGGCAACAACCTATTTCCTGAATTATACGGGAAGCGAAGGGATCAACTCTGCGCACACCGACGCGGTCAGTGACCGGTATTTCCAGTATCGCGCGATGCTTTATTCTTCCGGAGAGAACGCCCCGATCTTAAGCGATCTTACCATGCAGTATGTTACTGCTTACTTAACGATTACTTCGCCGGTAGGAGGCGAGGAGTGGGCTATTGGCTCGCAGCACAATATTACCTGGGATAAAGACGGCTTGACCAATGTCGCCAACGGCGCCTTGGCTGAGACGGTCAAGATCGAATATTTTAACGGAACGGATTGGGTAACAGAGGCGGCAGCGGCTCCTAATACCGGAACATATGCCTGGACCGTGGATAATGCCCATACCCCGAACGCGCGGGTGAGGATCTCTTCTAACGGCTGGCCGGTAATCACAACGACGTCGCCAGCTGATTTCCGGATCATTGGTTCGGTAAACCTTACCGCTCCGGATGGAGCAGAGCGCTGGTTAGTTGGTACGTCGCAGAATATTCCCTGGAGCTCTTCCGGGGCAGGCCAGATCCCGTTGGTTAAATTGGAGTATTCACGGGACAGCGGAGGCAGTTGGTCGCCGGTGATCGAGGCAGAAGGTACGGCCAATGACG
>JAQTTS010000487.1 GCA_028710655.1 Dehalococcoidales bacterium | reverse complement strand
ATATCAGTCAGGGCAAGCACCGGCTGGCCTGGATATGTCACGAGCACGGGGTGGAACAGCCCTGATGGAGGTTCGTATAAAACAATGCCAGATTGGTGTAGTCTGTGGCAGCGCTGATGACCGTGGCGGGAGATGACCTGGTCCCAGGCCTGCCAGGAGGAATTTTGGTGAAGCGGCGCCTGGCCGAGTTTGGCGAGTTCAAGAAAGCGCTACGCGCCAATACCAGTGTGGCCTATCGGGTACCCACCCGGGACATCTTTGAGAAAGGCCTCAGAGAACAGGGCCTCGACCGGTACCCGAAGGGGGAAGAGGCGATGAGTGAGTATAAGGACTTCTGGCAAGCCGATTTAGGGCGCATTATCCGGGACCTGGAAACGGAACTATCCGGAGGGTATCCAGACTGGGAGCGGGTACTCCTCAAGGCGGATGACCTGACAGCCCTGGCATTGGCGGCTTTCAAAAGTGCGCAGGGCAGTGGAGACAAGAAGAGCGGAACACTGGTGAAAAGCTATGAAGGCAATACATAAGCAGAAAGACGGTCAATCCAGTTTATTGAAAGGTCGAGTTTAAGATATGGCAGACCCGGTAATTGACAAAGAGTTCAGAGCCTTGATTCCGCCGCCTCAGCCGGAAGAGCTGAGGCAGTTGGAGTCCAGCCTTCTTCAGGAGGGCAACCGTGATCCGGTTGTTGTCTGGAAAGAAACGCATGCTCTTCTCGACGGGCACCAGAGGTATGAACTCTGTCATAAACACCACATCCAGATCAAACCGCCCCTGGAAATGAGCTTCCCGGGCAGGAATGAGGCCAAAATATGGATCATCAGAAACCAGTTTGGCCGGCGCAATTTAAGTCCTTACCAGAGGTCTGTGCTCGCTCTTAATCTGCAGGAGATACTTGAGAAACAAGCCAAAGCTAAAGAACAACTAAGAAAAACCGTACAGCAGACAAAGCCGTCCCCTATTCCTGGGGAATATCTCGATAAATACGTTGATATTTTAACTGATATCGACAGAAAGGAACATCCAGAGGGAACGGAAGAAGAACACCTGAGTAATGCGATCGACCGGATTATTTCCTATAGTGGGCCTCCACCACGACAACATCCCGCCATACCTGAGTTTGTGTATTTCATTCAAACTGGGGATAAAGTAAAAATCGGCTGCTCAGGCGCTCCCGAGTTCAGGTTGCAGGATGTGACCAAGCATATACCGGAGGCTAAGTTATTAGGGTATTGCAAAGGCGGTCAACCGCTGGAAAAAGAGCTGCATCGCTTATTCAAACCATACCTCATCCACAACGAATGGTATAAGCTGAACGATTATACTGTTTCCACAATAAAAGCCTTCGTACCGGAGGCGGACTTTTTCAATATTGAAAAAATCAACTCCTGGAAAGAGTCTGCAAAATATTTCGATATCAGTGAGGGAACCATCTCAAAGGTCCGGGTCATTGAGGCGAAGGCGACACAGGAGGAGAAAGAGAAGCTGAAAAGGGGGGATACCACGGTCAATCAGGTTTTTATCCGGATTCATCGTGACGAGGTTAGGGAGAAGGTTAAGCAAACGGACTGGCCAACCGGGAAATACCGGGTAATCTACGCGGATCCACCCTGGAAATATAGCAATTCAATGCCGGTAGATATAGCTACCCAGCAGGAGGACCATTACCCGACCATGCCGATATCCGAGATCTGCCTGCTGCCGGTGAAAGACCTGGCTCTGGAAGACGCAATTTTATTTCTCTGGGTGACCTCTCCGGTGCTGGAAGAGGCCTTCAAGGTGATCAACGCCTGGGGATTCAAATACAAAGCCTCGTTCGTGTGGGATAAGGTGGAACATAATATGGGCCACTATAACAGCGTGCGTCATGAATTCTTGCTGGTCGCGGTAAGCGGAAGCTGCCAGCCGGATACTGCGCGGCTCTACGACAGCGTCCAATCCATTCCCAGAGCCGGCCACAGCCGGAAACCGGGATTTTTCCGAGAGATGATTGAGACTTTATATCCTTACGGTCCGAAGCTGGAACTCTTTGGACGGGAACAGGTAGCGGGATGGGAAGTATATGGGAATCAGTTACCCGGTCTACCCGGATAGTAAAAATCCGCGTTCTTATCAGAGCGGGCTGGAGTTTCAGGATTTCGTGGTCGATCTCCTGAGAGAGCGCCTGGGCATTGTGATCACCAACTACCAGAGCCAGCGGTATCAATTCGGCGTCGGCGAAAACAAACAGGGAATCGAAATCAAACTGGACCGGGACATCACCGGAACCCGCAACGTGTCGATTGAGATTGCCGAAAAGACCCGGGCTGCCAACCGGCACTGGGTGCGCAGCGGCATCTACCGCAACGACAATTCCTGGCTCTACATCCAGGGCAACTGGAGCATCGTTTTCATTTTCGCCAAAAACACTCTGCGCCTGCTCCACAAGTCCGGCCGCTATAAGGAACACGCCATCCCGACGCTCAAGGCCTTTCTCTTACCTGTCGATAAGCCCAAAAAGTATGCCGCAAAAGTCATTGAATTAAACACAGGGGAAATGAAGCTCAAGCGCTGGGAA
>JAQTTS010000486.1 GCA_028710655.1 Dehalococcoidales bacterium | reverse complement strand
AAAGGCTTTTATTCGATGTCTCCAGACACCGCGCCTGGCAGATCGTCAGAGACTGTGCCCGTAGAGCCGGACTGCCCCGTTTGGTCAATACGGAAACGGGCAAGATGCATAACGTTAGCCCACACCGGCTCCGGGATGCCTTCGCTGTCCATGCGGTTAAGCTGGATGATTCGGGTGATGGGTTAAGAATGCTGCAGGAGCACCTGGGGCACCGGAGCATTACCACCACCATGAGGTATCGCAAGGTATCGGGTGAGGAACAAAAGGAATGGTACGAAAAGTTGTGGCAAGGAGGAAAACAGGATGGGTAAGTACGCTAATCACGAAGAGTTCGGGGTCAATGCCCCGATCAACTACCGGGAGGATACCACCAGCGAGTCTTTTCTCAACGGTATGTCGGTTATCGCCCCTCCGGGGATGAAGCCGAAACAGGCGCGAGGAAAGAAGTTCAAGGAGAAGACCGATTTCAAGGCATCGGCCAAGTGGCACCTTAACTTCGACATGGCCATGTTCGGAGGCTCGGATATCGAGGCGCCGAACTACGATGTCAGGCAGCTGAGCCTGGAAGAAAAACTTGACGGTATCAAAAGGAGGTAGCTGATGGAGATGGAAAACGATAGAGAAAGTGTCAACACGGCCGCAAGAGAACTTGCCCGGATGCTGGAGATGTCGCCAATGCGTTTAGAGTCGCTGAAGCTTGACCATTCTTCGCTGGTGGCTCGGCTGGCGGAACTGATGCCAGCCATTACAGTGTTTGCACGCTGCACCTGCGTGCTGGTGGAAGAGGGTAAGATTGAGGATGCGCAGCAGGGTATCGAGGCTTTTACAGACAAGTTTTCTGAAGCCCTGAACATGTCAACCGATGACAGCCGTTTGTTCTGCCTTCTTCTCGTCATGATGACCCTGTTGATTAAGAAGATGACCCCACTTGGTGAACTAATGGCGGGGAAAGCATGGGAAGAATGGTTCCAGGGACTCTGGGGAAAGGAAAGCTGAATGTCGGGACAGGGTATGCTACGAATTCGGGATAAAGAATGGCTTATCAGCATAGCCACAACGCCCTGGGAATTGGAGCAGGGCCTGGGTGGTCTGCCGGAATTACCTCCTGGTGCCGGCATGCTCTTTGATATGGGATTTGAGCAGGTCATCGAGGTAACCACTGTGCCGATGCTCTTCCCGCTCGACATCGCCTTTATCTCGGAGGATATGACGGTCACCGAGGTTTACAGGAACATTGAACCGGGGTATCTGGTTACTTCGCAGCTACCGGCCAGGTATTTCCTTGAGGTCAACGCCGATGAGTTGGTTGATATTGAGCCCGGTGTATCGGTTTCTATTGAATATCTGGTTGCAGAAGGAGTAGTACCGGCAGAATCAGACCTTCTTTCAGCGGTAGTACCGTTTATCGGCTTCCTGACAGTAGGGGCTTTTACAACTCTCGCTATGAGATACATGGTTAAAGACATGTTCGATAACGAGAAGAGCCTCCTTATTCAAGAGGGAAACGGTGACTGTGAGATAGTCCGGCCGCAGCACTACGATGTTCTAAGCTGGGTCGGTGCTCCATTACCGGACTACAGCTTTGCCATTGAGCCCGAGGTAAAAGAACGCAAGATAGATGAGGTCCTGAAACGACTCAAGGAAGGCGTCAACGATATCCAGGATAGTGACAACTTCAAGCAGTTCCTGCTCACCATGTCGAAGTTTCACGACTACAGTATCGGTAACCTGATCCTGATAACAATACAGAAACCAGAAGCTACCCGCGTGGCTGGTTTTAAGACCTGGAAAGACCTGGGGCGTTGGGTAAAGAAGGGAGAAAGAGGCATTGCCATCCTGGCTCCCTGTTTCCCTCCGAAAGAGAATAAATTGGAGACGGAGGAAAGTAAGGAAGAGGATGCGGAGATAGAGGTCAGCCCTATCTATTTTAAAGTCGTGCACGTATTTGATGTTAGCCAGACAGATGGTGCGCCGCTACCAGAGTTTGAGGTACCTTCTCTCACCGGAGAAGCAAACGAGGAGCTGTTCGAAAGGGTTATGGAGCTTACCAGGGTGCAGGGACTTGATGTGAGCTTTGAATCGAGACCTTACCAGGATCAAGCAATTAAGGGTACTTACTCCGGTAAGAGTATCTGGGTGAAACCAGAAGAGTCACGGGCCCAGCAATTAAAGACACTGCTTCACGAGGTGGCTCATTACTATACAGAGAGCGTATTTCGGATTCCGCGGAGAGACGCTGAAACAATCGCCGAGAGTGTTGCTTTTACCGTAGGCGCCCACTTTGGTTTTGACAGCGGTATAAGGTCGTTCTCATACGTTGCGCTGTGGGCAGAAGACAGGAAAGTCCTCGAAGCTAACCTTACAGCGATACGAAAAGTCTCTACGAAGATCTTTGACGCTCTAGAATCCACAAAGATAGGAGTAACCAGTACAAGGTGACATTAGATATTCGACCAGTGAGGGGTGGCTTCTTAAGGCCATTTGGCTGCGGCTGGTTTATCCGTGAGTTTCTTATGGGTAAAGGACCGGAAGGTTCACGTGCCATTGACCCGCAGCAGGGAGCT
>JAQTTS010000485.1 GCA_028710655.1 Dehalococcoidales bacterium | reverse complement strand
GAAGAATGATGCGGCGAGTTAATCTGTGTAGCGGGTTAAGCAACTTTAGTTGTGGAGCCAAAGCGAAAGCGAGTCTGAATAGGGCGTTTGTTGCACGGATTAGACCCGAAGCCGGGTGAGCTATCCATGGCCAGGGTGAAGCTCCGATGAAATCGGAGTGGAGGCCCGAACTGGTCAGCGTTGCAAAGCTGTCGGATGAGCTGTGGATAGAGGTGAAATGCCAAACGAACCCGGGTATAGCTGGTTCTCCCCGAAATGCATTGCGGTGCAGCCTCAGATGATAGCTAGTGGAGGTAGGGCTCTGAATGGACTAGGGGGAGAGATCTTACCAACTCCAATCAAACCACGAATGCCATTAGCCATAATCTGGGAGTGGGACTGTGGGGGCTAAGCCTCATAGTCGAGAGGGAAACTGCCCAGACCATCAGCTAAGGTCCTTAAGCGCGAGCTAAGTGGGTAAGGAAGTAGGATTGCGTAGACAGCCAGGAGGTTGGCTTAGAAGCAGCCACCCTTTAAAGAGTGCGTAATAGCTCACTGGTTAAGTGGTGCTGCGCTGACGATTCAACGGGGCTCAAGCTCGTCACCGAAGCTATGGCTTCCCGGTTTACCGGGAGGGGTAGGGGAGCTTTCCCTTAGCGATAAAGCCACTATGTAAATAGTGGTGGAGTTAAGGGAAGTGAGAATGCCGCTATGAGTAGCGCGAGGTGTGTGAGAAACACACCCACCGAAAACCTAAGGTTTCCTATGGAAGGTTAATCCACATAGGGTTAGTCGGGCCTAAGCCGAGGCCGGAAGGCGTAGGCGATGGACAACGGGTTATTATTCCCGTACCACTTCTGTGGAGGCAAAGAGGGGACACGGGAGGGAAAGTTAAGCATACCCAATGGACATGGTGTGTCCCTCACTCTAGGTGAAGCCGGGGCAGGTAAATCCACTCCGGATGTTATAGCTGGGGGTGAGGGGAAGTTTAGGGGAGACCTGAGACGACTTAACTGCACTCATACCGTCAAGAAAAGCCTCGTTGCCAATGAAGCAGCAGTGCCCGTACCACAAACCGACTCTGGTAGGTAAGGATAAATGTCCTAAGGTGTTCGAGTCAACTCTCGTTAAGGAACTCGGCAATTTTACCCCGTAACTTAGGGAAAAGGGGTGCCCGCCTTTGGCGGGTGACATTAAATTGGCCCAGGCGACTGTTTAACAAAAGCACAGGTTTCTGCTAAAGCGTAAGCTGAAGTATAGGAGCCGATACCTGCCCAGCGCCAGAAGGTTAAGGGGAGAGGTTAGGGTAACCAAAGCCTTGAACCGAAGCCCTGGTAAGCGGCGGCCGTAACTATAACGGTCCTAAGGTAGCGAAGTCCCTTGTCGGGTAAGTTCCGACCCGTACGAATGGTGTAACGACTTGGGCAGTGTCTCAACGAGAGGCTCGGCGAAATTGAAAGACCCGTGAAGATGCGGGTTACCCGCAACCGGACAAAAAGACCCCGTGGAGCTTTACTACAACTTGGCACTGAGTCTGGATTCATCTTGTGTAGCATAGGTGGGAGGCTTTGAAGCTGAGGCGCTAGCTTCAGTGGAGCCGCCATTGAAATACCACTCTTGATGGATTTAGCCTCTAACTCTGGAGCAAGCCAGAGGACCGTGCCTGGCGGGTAGTTTGACTGGGGCGGTCGCCTCCTAAAAGGTAACGGAGGCGCCCAAAGGTCCCCTCAGAGTGGATGGAAATCACTCATTGAGTGCATTGGCATAAGGGGGCTTGACTGCGAGACCTACAAGTCGAGCAGGGACGAAAGTCGGGCAAAGTGATCCTACGGTTCTGTGTGGAAGGGCCGTAGCTTAACGGATAAAAGCTACCCCGGGGATAACAGGCTAATTTTGCCCAAGAGTTCACATCGACGGCAAAGTTTGGCACCTCGATGTCGGCTCATCGCATCCTGGGGCTGAAGCAGGTCCCAAGGGTCCGGCTGTTCGCCGGTTAAAGCGGTACGCGAGCTGGGTTCAGACCGTCGTGAGACAGGTCGGTCTCTATCCGTTGTGGGCGTCCGGAGATTTGAGGGGGGCTCTCTTTAGTACGAGAGGACCAAGAGGGACAGACCTCTGGTGTTCCAGTTGTCCCGCCCGGGGCATTGCTGGGTAGCTAAGTCTGGTTGGGATAAGCGCTGAAAGCATCTAAGTGCGAAGCCTGCCCCAAGATAAGATCTCCCATCCTTTCCCGTAAGGGAAGGGAGTAAGACCGCAAGTAGACTACTTGTTTGATAGGCGGCGTGTGTAAGGGTAGTAATATCTTTAGCTAAGCCGTACTAATGGTCGAGGGCTTGACCTGCTTCAGAGTTGATATTAGTTTTCCTAGAGACGAGACCCAGTGTATAATACGCTGGGTTTTTTCTTTTTGGGTAGTTAAATATGAGGAGGTTATTATGCAGCAGTACTATTTCGACCATATTCACCTGACCAGTGCCGATTCAGAGTACGCCGCCAGATTCTATGAGAATAACTTCGGTGCCAAAAGGGTAGCAGTGACGAAGTCGGCCGATGGCAACACCAGTGTTGAGCTTAACCTGAACGGG
>JAQTTS010000484.1 GCA_028710655.1 Dehalococcoidales bacterium | reverse complement strand
TTACCATCCATCAGCTCTTCGGCGGTATAGCCCAGCAGGCCGTATACGTTGGGAGAGACGTAATCGATGGGCCAGCCATCGGCGGCAATCCATTTGAAGACGACGGTGGGGCCGCTGACAAACAGCGCGCGCTCCTGCTCTAAAGCCTCCTCTATCCTCTTACGCTCGGTAATATCTCTGACATAGATAACGTCAGCGTGTCCTCCCCTGTACGTCGTGTAGGCACTGGTAAGCTCAACAGGAACCTCGGTACCGTCTTTCCCAACAACGAGCATCTCGAAAAGACCGGGGATGACCTCACCCTTCATCTTCCTCCGGTGTCTTTCCAGAGAGGCTTTACGACTGTCAGGATGAACCAGGTTAAAAAACGACGTACCAATCAGTTCCTTGCGGTAGTAACCGGTAATGTGAAGCCATCTATCACTAACAAATACCTGAATTCCCTCTCCCTGGTCAGTATCTTGGAGCATGACAACAGCCTCACCAACTTCTCCACCCAGATTTATTAGAGAGCGGTACTGTCCTTCCGATTCCCGTAATGCATCCTCAATTTCCTTACGTCCGGTGATATCCACCAAAGAGGCTACACTCTTACCAGTTCCCGGAATCATAGCTGCAGTCAAGAGAATATGCTTGGTATTTCCTTCCCTGTCAATAAAAC
Source organism: Dehalococcoidales bacterium (assembly GCA_028710655.1). The sequence continues at coordinate 1,905 of JAQTTS010000484.1, read as the reverse complement.
GAAACTCATAGTTTCTCGGAGCAGAGCCGTCTTTCACCCTCCGCGACCTGTGATGCCTTATCATCATGTCCATGTCTTCTTTGGCAACGAATTCGGTCCATCTTTTTTTACCCTCTACCTCTTCCCGAGGGTAGCCTGATAGTTTACCGAACTCTTCGTTCGCCAGAGATATTATCATATCCTCCTCTAGAATCACGGTCGCCGTTCCGGTATTTTCAAAGACAGCACGGTATTTCTCTCTACCGTCCCGAAGCTCTCCCTCTAACCTCACCCGTGCCAGGGCATTACCTATAATCTCGGAAGCTGCCCTGAGTAGAATGATATCCTCTTCTTTCCAAACGCGGGGCTCCAGGTTAGCGTCAAACCCGATGAACCCGACCGGCTCTCCCCTAACATACACCGGCAGTACCAAAAGCGACCTGACGCCTTGAGAATCCAATAATTGCTTCTCGTTAGCTGCATCTGCCGGCATACCGGCAATATCAGAGATGTGAATTAGCTCGCCGGAGCGGAGCTTTCCTGCCCACCATGGGAATGACTCTACAGGTAGCTTCTTCTGGTCATCTATCTGCGGAGAAATTCCCTCGCTACACCACTCATGTGTATTATCAATAGTGGACTGGTCTTCGTTGATAAGGAAAATATAGACCCGGTCTGCCCCGCTAAACCTACCCATTTCCTCAAGCGAAGCATTAATAGCATTATCAATATCAAAGGTCCCGACAAACTGGCTCAAGACCCGGGAGATGAGCTTCTCAAAGTTAAGACGGCGCTTGACTTCATCTATCGACTGAACTTTGGTCTCTATTTTCCCTTCCATATTCATACCAACCGCAAGCTATGAGTACTCACCAAAACGGCTTATTTAAGGAATCGGGCGATTACAGCCAGCAAATCCTCTTTCCTGAAGGGTTTGGTAATGTACTCATCAGCGCCCACCTTCTTACCCAGCTCCTGGTTTAACTTATGGCCCACAGCAGTCAGTATAACCACTGGAATTGTCCTGGTTGCCTCGTCAGTCTTGATTTTATAGCAGGCGTTATAGCCATCCATCCCCGGCATAAGGATATCCATAAAAATAAGGTCCGGTTTCTGGCGGCCGGCAATATCCAGAGCCTCCTGCCCGTTACTTGCCTCGAGAACGGTGTAGTGCTTCTCGAGCATACCCCTCAAGACCAGCCTGATATTCTGCTCATCATCAACAACAAGTATTTTTCTGGCATCCATGCTGTCCTCCCTTCCCACGGTTTCTTACTGACGACAGATGACTAAACCCTAAATATATCGAGGTCTCGCAGGTGCTAAGCCATACCGTTCAGTTCACCGCGGTATTTGATATCCGGTAATCTCAATATCATGCCATCACCACCCCTAACTAATTGATGGCTATCTTATACTACTTTTCTGTCTCCCGGTCAATCAGCTACGGGTATCTTTTTCTTCACCCTGAGGAAGGCATCTACCACCGCAGGGGTAAACTGGGTCCCCCGGCCTCTTTCTATTTCGGCGCAGGCTATCTCATCACTCATGGCCTTACGGTAGGGACGCATAGAGGTCATCGCATCAAATGAATCAGCTACTGCCAGGACACTGGCACCCCGACACCATAAGGAAACCTCGCCCTCAACCCCCTCATGAACCATTTCAGAGCAACCTTCAGCCGCCAGAATATCGGCAGACAGCGGCATTTTTGTTAAAGGCAGGCCGGCAGGATAACCAGCGCCATCGTAGCGTTCATGGTGATGGCGCACCATGAACAGAATCTCTTTATCCTCCACGATGGGGGCCAGGATACGCTCTCCAAGTTCACAGTGGCTTTTTACATACTGAAACTCATCATCGGTAAGCCCACCCGGTTTATTCAGTACCGGCTCTTTCACCCCTATCTTACCGATATCGTGGAGC
>JAQTTS010000483.1 GCA_028710655.1 Dehalococcoidales bacterium | reverse complement strand
GAGGTAGAGTCGCGCCTTCTCCATTGAGAACGCTCCGCCACGGCCCAGTTCGTTCCGTATGGAGTAGGTGGTTCCATCCTTCTTGTATCCCGTGGTGTTGCCCTTCTTCTGGAGGCCAACAAGCGCAAACCCCGTCTTGAGCGCGTCGAATATCTCCCTGAGTTCGTTCACCACGCCACTCGGGTTGTCACCGTCCACTTCCAGATAGTCGATGATGTTGAGTGAGTCGGGCAGAATCTTGTCCGCGAAGTTCGACGAGCAGCGGACAGCCTCGAAAGTCCAGTTATCAGTGTTGCTGTCCAGCTTCAATACACGGTGCCTCAGTTGTTGCGGTGACATCTCTGAGGTCATGTAGCGAGCCATGTGGTTGGCTTGATTCATAGCAAGGAAGTTGAGCATGTACGCCGTCTTGCCCGCACCACTCGAACCCGCCACTACGTCCAGTGTCCCTGGATAGGTGATCTCCCACTGTTCCAGTCCGAAGGGCCATCGAAGGTCAATCTCTCTCAGGTCAGCGTGCTTCCAATCAAGGATCTCAAGGTCGTTCTCTCTGCGCCGGTACACCCCGTCCTTGGACCGATGCCTTTCAAGCACCCCGTCCTGCGCGAGTCGTATCAGCGCCGTCTTTCGCACATGTTTGTCCTGTGGCGTCACGAATTGAAGCTCGGTGTCTATGTCGCGGTACGAGAACCAGCCAACAGATGAATCCACATACGCTCGCACAATGTCCGTGATGCCTCTCCGCCCCTTGGCGGCATAGATGGCCTCCATTTCCTTCAACGCCCAGTCCACATCCGGCACACACCCATTGGCGTTTGCCAGCGTCCGCACCAACGCCTCGGTTTGCTCTATCGGCGCCCCACCCAACACCTGTGCGCGTATGATTTCAGTGATATTCATGGTCCCCCACGTATGCCTTGTGCCGCTTTGTGCCGCTTGTGACGCTTTGTTCCGCTTTGTGCCGATTTGTTGCGCAGTTGTGCCGCTCTGTTACTGTGGTTTGTGCCGCTTTGTTCGTAAGGTTTTGGAACGCCTGTACAGAATTAATAAGTAAGTAATAAGTAAGTAAGTAAGTAAGATAAGAGAGAGAGTATGAGAGAGAGAGAAGATTACCCCCCATTACCCCTCCCCATCTTCAGGCCGTATAAACGGCCTAATAGGGCGGCTGCCTCTCCAAAGGCAAGCCGCCCATAAACCATCAGGAAATCAAACACGTCTCCTCCCCGGCCACATCCAAAGCACCACCACCTACCTTCTTGGGCATGGATCAGACCTGAAGGGTCTGAATCGTTACCGTGTATGCGACAGCGGAACTTCCACTCGCGCCCCGCCACACTCACCTCGACGTAATGCCCCACCACGTCCACAAAGTCCTGCCCCACACAGCGTTCCTTCAAGGCAGTGAGTTCCACCTGTCGCGCCTGTGCTGCCTTGTCTGCGCCGAAGGCAGAGCGCCGTTGCAGTTCCATGCCTATGAGGGTGACTGTCCGCTTCGCCAGACTGAGTTCCATGGGCACATCACCACCAAGGGAGTCAATCACCAGCCAGTCCTCAGCCTCTTCGATGGCCTTCTGTTGGTCCGCGACCAACTGCCAGGTAGAAAACCCTCGTAGGTTCTCTTTCAGGATGCCGTCGAAGATTTCAGCGTTCATTTGAAGTTCTCTACCTTCTCCCACGCCTTGTCGAAGTCAGTCTCGTCAGTGATGGGTGCGCCCAACATCTCCTCAATGTCGGGTCGTTGGAGTTTGTAGGTCTTCCAACACTCAGTCAGAAACGCGCCCTGGTGGGGGAACCGAGAGGACGTAACCTTTGTGACCACACCCCCTTGTTCCACGGCTTCGTTTACCATAGGAGAGGACACGATGGAGTCTGTGGGGTTGCCCCTCGGGAATCCGGCCGTGGCGGTCAGTAGGAATATCAGCCGCTCCTCAGCCTTGGAGAGCACCGCGTCATCTGCCAGCTTCCCCGCCACACAGAGCGAGGTCAGGTTCGTTCTCGCGTTCTGCGCCTCGATAGAGGCTTGCTTCTTGGGGTGTGGTGCCCATTCCGTGCGCTCCTCTTGCGTCGCGTTTTGTGGACCTGCTTGCGGCTGTGACGTGGATACAGGCTCTGGCCCGTCCGTCGTTAGATCGTCCTCGTTGCACCACAAGTCCTTACCCTTCGCGTCCTTGATGGTGTTCCCCTGTGCATCCTTGATGGGGTGCGCGTAATGGTCCATGCGCCCCTTTTTAAAGAAAGCTGTCTTGTGCTTGGCGCACCAATGCTCACTCATATCTATGCCTCCTCGTATGGCGCAGTGGTGTAGTACGCGAAGCTGTCTAGTTCCTCAGCGAAGTCAAGACCATCGCCACCGCACATGCCCTCAACACCTTCACTCCCGTCCTTGTATGTGACCAGTGCCCAACACGCGATGGGGCTAGAGTCGAAGCGCAATTCTCCGTTGGGTTGCTTATGAAAAAGGACTCCATACCACCCACTAGCAGGGATAATCTGTCTGATTGTCTTGCTCATTGCCCCTCCGAAACATGCCCAAAGTTGTTGTTTTTCCTTGGTCTGTTTCCTAGTTT
>JAQTTS010000482.1 GCA_028710655.1 Dehalococcoidales bacterium | reverse complement strand
GACATCACCCTCTCTCCACACGAATTAGCCAATCGGCTGACGATGGCCGGCACTGAGACTGAGGGTATGCAGTGTATCGGTGACAACTGGTCAGGCATCACTATCGGCGAGATAACTGATATTAATCCTCATCCCAATGCCGACCGCCTCAAGCTGGTTACCATAGATTTGGGTAGCGAGCAGACGACGGTCGTCTGCGGAGCACCTAACGTTAGAATCGGGAGCAAGGTAGCCTTTGCTCCGGTCGGTGCTCAGCTTATCGATGGCCATAGTGGAGAACCATTCCGTTTGAAGTCCGCCAAAATTCGGGGTATTACCTCAAACGGAATGGCCTGCTCAGAGAAAGAACTGGGGATCTCAGATAGCCACGAGGGAATCATAATCCTGCCTGATGAAGCGCCTATAGGCACGCCACTGGCTGAATATCTGGGCGACGTTATTTACGACTTGGCGATAACCGCTAATCGACCCGACTGCCTGTCGGTAATCGGTGTGGCCAGAGAGGTCGCCGCCCTAACCGGACAGGAATTACATCTTCCCGATACCAGCTATGCCGAAGCAGGACGTCCCATCGAGCAGCAAATCTCAGTAGAGATTGCCGATCCCGAGCTTTGCTCCAGATACTGCGCCAGTTTAATCACCGGGATCAGAGTAGCCGATTCCCCCCGGTGGCTGAAACAGCGACTTCTGAAGTGCGGTATGCGCCCGATAAGTAATATCGTAGATATTACCAACTACGTCATGCTGGAATACGGTCAACCCCTGCACGCCTTCGACTACGATCGGATTCAAGGCAGGGAGATTATCGTACGTCGGGCCGCCGCCGGTGAAAAGATGACCACCCTTGACGGGCTGGAACGAACCCTCTCTGACAATATGCTGGTTATTGCCGATCAGGAAAGAGCAACGGCTATCGCCGGTATTATGGGCGGCATCGATAGTGAGGTTACCGACGGTACAAGCTCGGTATTACTGGAAGCAGCAAACTTCAATCCCACCAGCATTCATCGTACCGGCAGTACCCTAAATATGCCCAGTGAAGCCTGTACCCGTTTCGAGAGGGGAATTCGCCCCGAACTGGTGGATGAAGCAATCAGAAAAGCCACCAAGCTCATCATAGAGCTGGCCGGCGGTCAGGCAGCCAAAGGACTGATTGATGTCTACCCCAACCGGCAGGAGCAGGAGCCGATACTGCTAACCAATGAGAAAATAAGGGGTGTTCTGGGTATCGATTTTAGCACCGACCGGATAGTAGCGGCGCTGACTTCCCTCGGTTTTATCTGCAAGATAGTAACAAATCCCTCAGGAGTCCGGGCTACCGCTCCCTACTGGCGAAGCGACATCAAACAGGAGGTTGACCTTATTGAAGAGGTAGCTCGTATCATCGGCTACGACAAGATCCCCACCACCCTGCTGGGTACGACGCTACCCAGTCAGAGCCCTGAACCGATGGTCAAACTGAAACAAACGATAAGGTGCCACCTCAGAGGCTACGGATTCCAGGAGATAGTCACCTATTCCCTAACCAGCCTGGAGATGCTCAGGAAACTGCTTCCGGACAATTACATCGAACCGCCCCCCCTCCGTATGACCAATCCGATGACAGCGGAACAGGAATATCTGCGCCCCAACCTGCGGGCCAACCTATTAACTACTCTCTACTCGAACAGAAAACATGAAGACGACAGCATCAGAATCTTCGAGCTGGGTAAGGTATATCTCCCCAGGCAGAATGACCTGCCTGATGAACCCGAGATTCTTTGTGCCCTACTAAGCGGACCCAGGCAGAGTAAATCCTGGCACGAAGGAGACAGCCCGGTTGACTTCTACGATGCCAAGGGAACCGTCGAAAGCCTGCTCCATAACCTGGTAACAAATCTCGATTTCGAGAAGAGCAGCGACTTAAGTCTACACCCTAACAAGCAGGCCGCCATCCTGATAGACGGCAACAAGGCGGGCATCGTCGGCGAGCTTCACCCCGGGGTCAGGGAGGCTTTCGATATCTGTGAGCCTACCTACCTCATCGAATTTAATGTCACCACACTTTTACCCTTTACCACCGGCCACAAAATGTTCCGGCCTATACCACGCTTTCCGGCAGTAGTAAGAGACATTGCTCTTACAGTAGATAGGGGAGTGCCCCACCACAGCATACAGAGTAACATCGAAGGCACCCATCTGGTCACCAAGGTTACCGTATTCGACGTCTATTCCGGCGGCCAGATCCCCGGTGGCAAGAAATCCCTTGCCTACCGGATTACCTTCCAGTCACCGGACCATACCTTAACCGACGATGAAGTCGATAAGGTTCAGCAGCAGATAATCGATAAGCTGTCCCGAGAGCTGGGCGCTACTCTGCGTAGCTAAAATCCGCCTTACGTCTTCATCAAGAGGAAATAAAATCCCGCGGGGTTATCGAATGAAAGACAGGGAAATAAAGAAGGTAGTAAGAGAGGGCTACGCCAGGATCGCAAAAGATGGTAGCTGCTGCTCCAGCCCGGTTAGCTCATGCTGCGGGAGTACCGACTCCGTGCAAGATATCAGCAGGCGGATAGGATACACTAAGGG
>JAQTTS010000481.1 GCA_028710655.1 Dehalococcoidales bacterium | reverse complement strand
GGGCGAGCCTTGCGCGCTCTGCCGGAGTAAGATCTTTTAAGGCACGGACAAAGGCCTGGCCCATCCTGCCGCCGTTATAGCCGCCGCCTCCAAGATAGACATACTCTGTTGCGAAGCCATGTTGCTTGGCCCCTTCCGCTTTTAATCCCATGGGCATACGGCTGCGTAAACCTAGATCCACGGGCTGAGGTATCGCATCGTCAAAACATCCTAAGACTACCTGGGCAAAGGTACGCCCTGTGATTGTCGCTTCCTGCCAGAGGGACTCTGTCAAATCAGCCTCTGTTTTCCCTGCTGCCTCATACATTTTTCTCATGAAGGCTAATTGAGGGCTGGTTAGAGCTGAGTCATGGGATTGTCTCAAGGCATGAGATACCGCCTCATCTTTTGCCAGAGTTGACTTAAGGTTGTATTCATAGACTAAAGAAGCCAGGGGCGCCTGTTGCGACTGGAGCTGTTTCAGATTTATTAAGGTAAAGAAACCTATTGAGCCTTTAAGCGAAGAAAGAAAGGCCTCAAACTTTTGGCAGTCAGTATAGCTTCGTATAAGCACATCTTTAAATCCGTAAGTATCTACGCCATCTAAGAGCAGGATCTTAAAGATCGTCCCTTGCTCAGCAGGAGACATTTCATGGAAGCGTTTTGCTTTTTGGATATCTGTAATGACCTCAATTATACCTAAGCCTAACGGCCTCTGCTCTGCCGGCAACTCCCAGAGATATTTAACAGTAGCGATGTTAACAAATTCCTCTTCCAGCTCAAGCTCTAAGAAAGAGAGGGATCCTAAGACCATTTTCTCTACTACTATTACCGTGGCGCCTTCGGAGAATACCAGGCGGGAGCTGCCTTCTACGAGGCGTATGATCGGCGTCTTAATACTCGTCCTTAAATGCGGGAACTTAGTGTTCATATTCTTTAATGCCTGGCCATAGGCTGTACCCAGGTTAATGGATTCTGCCATGTGCCTCTCTTGCTGCAGGAATGTCTTAACCTGTCCTATTGGGCCTTCACAAAGCACTCTGTAATCCGGATTCGAGGTTTGAATGTTATGTTTCACCCCCGATGTCTGGGTGATTGAGGCACGGGATGCGTCTCTCTTGGACTTCGGCTGTCTTGTTATGTAGTATGCGGCAATGAGCAGGATGACAGTCGCTATGAAGAGCTCTGTGCCGGTCAAGAGGAACGAGAGGATGAAGGTGCCGGAGGAAGAATCTTCGGTGTCTGAAGCAGGCGCTTCTGTGGTAATGACCGGCTGGGAGACTGCTTCAAGAAGAAGGGCGATTGAGTCGGGAGTGAAGACGGTTTGCAGTTCTTCCTGGGTATGGGTGATGTAGAGTTCTCTTCTCACGGCAAAGATGGAATCTGAGCCGTGTATCTTGTTGCAGGAGAGTTTCTTCTCGGCTGAGCCTTTGGCGGCGCTATATACGGTGAATTTCTTATAGGTGACACCGTAAGTGTTACGCATGGTGCCTTTGGCCTTGCCGTCCCATTTGCCCAGGGCCTCTCTTACCTTTTCATAGGCAGGTGATGTAGAAGAACGAAGTATGAGCAGGGTTACTTTGCCGGAGCCCACGTATTGTATGAGGGCCCTGAACATGAGCCTTGAGCCCTGTTTGTCATGTTCGGCGTATAATCTGGATGCTACCTCTTCTGAGAGGCCGCTTTCTCTTATTACCACTGATAAGACCTCAAGGCCCCTTTGCTCAAAGTCTTTGATGATCGCCTCCGTATGCATGACCCCGTCAGGCTTGATCATGACAAAGGCGATTGAGTCAAGCTCTGGAGGATTGATGAGCGCGCCTCTCTTTATCCCTGAGGTCTGGGTCTGGGAGGCCTGGGAGGCGTCTCTTTGTGCCTTGTATCCCTGGGCTATCCTTTGGGTATGCTGGGCAAGGGCAGTGGTCTTGTAGTATATCTTGCCTGAAGGAGACATGAAGTCGTCTTTCTTGTTCATGTCTTCATAGAGTATGAGGCCTCTGGATGCGAGGGCTTGACGGTCAGCATCTGTGATAGGCATGACAGGGTACTTTAAGACCTTGGAGAGCTTCTCGGCACGTTCGGTCTTAAGCTTCCTTATTGTTGCCTCTGTCCAGTAGGCTTCGTTCTTCATTATCTGGTTTAGGGCGACTATGGTGGCGATGGTGTCCTTGGTGGCTTGGGCCATTATTTGATCAAGTTTATCTTGTCCTTCAGGGGTAAGGCGCTTCCTGTATTTGGCATGTATCTTCTTGGTATCAAAGTTCTTGGCTATTTTGCTGTTTGGCACCTTGGGGATGATGATGTGGGTGAACATGTGCTCAAATCTTATTGAAGGATCACCGTTTGATTCTTGTACAGAGCGCTCAAGGGCCTCTATCTGCTCTACTAATGATAACTCATCGGTCTCCAGGTCCCAGCTTACCTTGGGGGCATAGACTGTAGCTATGCCTTTGTTCTTGGCTGTTATCAGGGCCTGGGCTATGCCACGCGGTAAGAGTTGAGGCCCGGCTGAGGTGAAGGGTGAGCCTGCTCCTACTAAGACTGCTGAGCGGGCCTCTTCTATCATGGCTATTGCCTCAGGCTCTGCCATGGG
>JAQTTS010000480.1 GCA_028710655.1 Dehalococcoidales bacterium | reverse complement strand
TAACGGCAGCTGTTGCGGCGTATGCGTTAGGTCCCCAGGCAGGGGCAGCAGTGCTTACACCTACCGGCACAGGGACGGCACTGACTACCTTCGCGCAGAACTACCCGAATATTGTCAGGATGCTTCCCTTCGGCGCGGTAGCTTTCGGCGGCGGCGCGAGAGAAGCGGAAATGGAAGGCGCCAACTACACGCAGCAGGTACTTTATGGGACATTTTCAGCAATGGGGGAAATGGCGACAGAAGCCATTCCCTTTGAACATGCCATGAAAGTTATCAATAAGCTGGGCGTAGATAATTTAGTCGAGCAGGGTTCCAAGAATCTGTTAAAGCACTATGGTGGTGTAGGCATAGACTACCTGAAAGCCATGGCGACAGAAACCGTTCAGGAAGCGATAATGTCTCCCTGGAACAACCTTGTCAAGAAGTCCGTTTACCAACCGGGCATGCCGGTATATGGGGAGAAGGGCGTTATCGACCCTGACGATCTGATTCAAAGCGGGTACGGTGGGCTTGCCATGTCGGTTGTATTAGGTGCGCTTGGGCTTCCTGTTACTTCAGCTTCTTATTTAAGGGCAAGGCAGGCTATCACCAAACAGGAGAAGGACTACAACAAGGTACTAGGAGAACTGTCTGCATACCTGCGGACGGACTTGACCACGCTGGATAATTTGTTTGCGCTTGAAGGCAAGGACGTGACCATCGGCGGGGCGGAAGGGCCGCACAGAATACTTGGTCTTGACGATGCAGGACAGATAATTTTCCAAAACAGCAAGGGCGAACAAGTCAAAGTATCGTTCGGTGAGATAAAGCAGATTGACGGCAATAACATTGCTTTGACCGGCAAAAAGGTCGCGCCAGAATCGCCTGTAACGCGCACGGAAGAACCGTCTAAGGTGATTGGTCGTCCAGAAGCGGAAAAGCCGCCAGAGGCGAAGCCAGGGGCCATAGAGACGAAACCGGCGAAAGAACCGTGGGCAATGACGCGGGAAGAGTATTTGTCGGGTGACGTTAGGGCAACACGACGTAAAGCCGTTCTTCAAAGAGCCGAAAAAGCCGCAGAGCCTATTCGCCAAGGATTAGAGGCAATCGATTTCATTAAACCGGGCGAAACTATTGAGCAAGCATTGATTCGCAAAGCACAGCAGCGCTCCGAATTTTATAAAGACCCCCTGCGCAGAGGAGGGAAAAAGCGTGGCACGGGGTTGCAGGAAATGTCGTCGAAGAACTGGTCCGAACCGTTCCGCAACAAGGAAGCTGCTGAAGAATTTAGGAAGGCAGCCGTTGATTATATTCGAGGACATGGGAAGGGCTGGATTGAAAAATCAGATTGGACGGTTGACGGGAAGCTCCTGAAAAAAGTGTTTGATTCGCCGCGCATACTAACTCAAATAAAGCATGAGCAGGCTGTTAAGCAGGCTCTCTCCGAAGGTAAGCCCGTCCCTCCCGAAGTGTTGAAGGATTACCCCGACCTTGCGAAAGCGAAGCCTGCTGCGCCAGAGGCCAAGCCTGCTGCCATCAAGGAAGGCCAGACCGTCTACAACCAGAAAGGCGAACCGCTTACCGTAGTAGATGTAAGCGATCCTTCACTGTTGACGGTACGCAACGCCAGGGGCACCGAATTTAAGACCGGGCGCAAAACGGTTACGACAGAAAAGCCTGCCGCGCCGGAGACCAAGCCGAAAGCGGAAGTATTTAGCCGTACCGACACAGGGATGCCCGGCTATAATGAAATGCTTGAGAAGCCAGATTATCAGAGAGAATGGAGAGGCAGGGAGTTTGCCGTTGTAGATATGTCCCCGAAGGATTATCTTGAAAGAGTAACGGAGATGCACGGCACGACCCTACAACGGACGCGAGAAACGGCCCATGGGCCTACGCAGGATTGGCTGAAGCAGCAATTCGATGAAGGTAAGCCGATCCCCATGGCCGTGTTAGATTACAAAGCGGAAACGCAAGAGGGCAGGGCACGGGCTGTTTTTGCAGAGAAACAAGGGCTGAAAACCATTCCTGTTATGGTGGTATGGGAAACGGGCAAGCCGCCAGCTATACCTGGATTGACTAGAGCAGAAAAGCCTGCCAAGCCTGCGGAGACTGTACCGACCGAAGAGAAGACTGCCGAAATAGAAGCATTTGTGCAAAACCGATGGGATAGCGCAAAATTAGGCAAGAAAGTAGAATATGTCAAGCGTAGCGGATGGACCACAAAAGACGGTAGGCTTACAAAGTTAGGCGAGAAAATTGCGCAATCTAAATGGGAAGACCTATCACCAGCAGCGCAGAATGTAATACGCCGAAGGGTAGCAGAAGACTATCCGCACAGAGTACCTATTGAACCCGTGGAGACTGCACCGAAGGCGGAAGCTATTACCGAAAGAGATCTGCATAAGTTAACTTGGGATGCAATAGAACAGCCCTATAAAGAAACTCGCGGTGTAGGTAAATACAAAGGCTTGGCTTGGCGCACAAAAAATTATCGTGCTCTAGATGAACAAGGGGTTGAACACGAATATACTGTTAGAATTAGAAATGATGGAAAAGTTGAAGTAACCAAAGGCAGAAAGACAAGGGAGCA
>JAQTTS010000056.1 GCA_028710655.1 Dehalococcoidales bacterium | reverse complement strand
ATTTTGCCCAGGGTCTGGCTACTGCCATCATCACCGCAGCCTTCACGCTCTCGGGACTGGCGCTGGCCTACCTGATCCAGGCCGTTTTCCTCAAAGGCAAGGCGGTACCCGCCATACCGCCCATCGCTGCTCTGGCTTTAGTCGGACTGCTGATTATTCGATAATAATGTATATCATCATAATTGCCAGACAGCGCTATTTATTGGATAATGCAGAATAAGACGATTATTGACAGCGAACCATATGAGGAGGGCTTATTAATTGCTTCCCCTGAAAATCGCTACCAGGTTTCTAAAATCAGGCAAGGGCCAGACAGCCCTGATTATATTCGGGATAGCTATCGCCGTCTCGGTGCAGATATTTGTCGGTTTGCTGATAATCGGCTTACAGATCAGCCTGGTCAACAGCACGATAGGAAATCAGCCGCAGATATCAATACGTCCGACCGGGGACACCAATACTATTAAGAACTGGGAGATTATCGTCAATCAAGTCCGGAATGTCGACGGCCTGGATAAGATTTCCGTTACAGCCACCGGCAATGCCTCGGTACCTAATGACAACAGTATATTACCAGTACTGGTGCAAGGGTTTGATTTTCAAAGCGCAGACCGGATCTACGGAATATCCGAATCAATATACCAGGGGGAACAACTACAGTCTCTGAAACAGGTCCTGATCGGGAGAAGTCTGGAGGAGGAACTGGAGGTTGAAATAGGAGATAAGCTTCCCATCCTTGCTCCCGACGGCGGTGTTAACCTATTCGAGGTAGCCGGATTCTATGACCTGGGTATCGAGAGTATCAACAAATCCTGGGTGATCACCAACCTGGTTGCGGCGCAGCGCCTTTTCGGCTACCGGGACAGAGTAACGGAGGTAATAATGACCGTCGATAAAGACAGGCTCTTCGATGCCGACAAAATCGCCGCCCGGATAGAGGAAGCAGTCAACAACGAAGACATCGAGGTAACGAACTGGAAGGACCAAAACGAGGAGCTCCTTAGCGGACTGGAAGGGCAAACGATATCCAGCGGCGTTATTCAGGGGGTTGTACTGGCCTCTGTAGTAGTAGCTATTTCCAGCGTTCTTTCCATTACAGTGCTGCAAAAATCCCGGCAACTGGGTATTCTGAAAGCTATGGGAATTACGGATCGCGACGCCAGTCTCATTTTCGTTTTTCAAGGGTTACTGATCGGCTTGATAGGTGCCACAGCAGGCATCGCACTGGGCCTCGGTCTGCTCTATGCTTTTAATACCTTCACGTCAAGCGCTGAGGGTACAGCTCTGATTGAAATCTATATTGACTATAACTTTATCATTCGCTCATGGGTAATAGCGATATCATCATCAACACTGGCCGGTTTGATTCCGGCAAGGAGATCCCTGAAACTGAACCCGGTCGATGTAATCAGAGAGGGTTAAAATGATTACCCTGGAACTATCAGGAGTGAACAAAATATATTCCGGGGCCTACCAGACTCAGGTATTATTCGATATCAACCTGAGTTTCGAAGCAAAGACTTGCTCGGCCATAGTCGGCGAGTCCGGCAGCGGCAAAAGTACACTGATGAATATTATGGGCATTCTGGATACACCGACCAGCGGCGAGGTAACTATCGGCGGCAAACTCGTATCCAGCATGAACAGAAAGCAGATGGCTGAAATTAGAAACAGGACCATCGGATTCGTGTTCCAGTTTCATTATCTGCTACCGGAGTTTACCGTCCTGGAAAACGTATTAATGCCGCATCGAATACACAATAGAAGTCAATCCGGGCAAGTACTGAATAGAGCCAGAAATCTCCTGGACATAGTGGGTATAGGAAAACTCGAGAAGAGACTGCCGACGCAGATTTCAGGAGGAGAACAGCAGCGAACAGCGATTGCGCGGGCACTGATGAACAACCCCAGCATCATACTTGCCGACGAGCCCACCGGCAATCTGGATTCGGTAACCACACAGAACGTCTGCCGGCTATTTGGCAAAATAAAGGAAGAGTTCAATACCACCTTTATAGTGGTTACTCATGATAGGACAGTAGCTTCACACACCGACCGCATCGTCGAAGTCCGGGACGGCAGAATAATAATCGATGAACTGAACACTAAAATCGTACCGGAACCACGGTGACCTTCTTCTTCAATCAGCACACCGATGAGGGAACAGCCTCAACCAGCGTTTCGATTAATACCCAGCCTTGAGCGGATACGCACCAGCACATCAGAATCCACCTTCTTTTACTTTCCCTAACTCACTATCTAAACGTTTGTCCATTACTGTTTAAGATGTGCTCGGGAGTTGGGTATCTATCAGCAATTCTTACCAGTTGTCTAAAATACTTTGCCTCACCTTCAGGGAAAACGGCCAGTAGGAAGTTATGTAGTCTGTTCGTTGCTTGCAAAGCCATCTTAATATACCGTTGCCTCTCCAATATGAGAGAGCGAAAAAGGGCAGCCGTCGAATTCAATTGTGGTGATACTGGTACGATACGAAATGATATCTCGTGTGTATCTCTAAGATAAAGTATATATGCAGCACCAATAGCATCAATATTATCGGTTTTGTTCACTTGATCGAGGAATCGTTCTCTTATGGCCTTGACCGCTTTTGTTTCTAAATAACATACCCGATAGCCTTGCTCGACTAAGAAGTGGATAATAGGCTCCGAATAGTGACCCCCTGTATGATCAACAGCAATAGCTACATTCTCATGACTTGGTGCATATGCCTTGATGGTAGCATCAAGGTGTTGGTAATCTTCAATCGTATTCTCAATAATGAAGGTTTCTGCATTTTGCCATGCCGTGCCTGCATGCTCCAATAGAGTACCAGTAATGATACCTACAATATGTTTCCTACTATGAATGTCGATACCGACGTAGACCATCTGATCAACGTTTACCACATCAAAGAACTCCTATTAGCGGGGCAGACATCCTGGACAGTGCGACCATTGTACAGCAAGGCCTTGAATGAGGCTAACCAAAAGATTGGTCTCTTACCACTGCCTCGGTCTCTTCTCCACTATTTAGGTTGGCCTTCCCCCCGTTTGCATAGGTAGTATTAGCATGCTCACGAGCTTTGACCATAAACGTTTCCGGAGTCAGTCTGCCCCGCCAGATCCGTTTCGGTAATAAGTCTACTGAGTTGTTTCCCTAAACACTGATTCTTTATTTAACAATTCATCGTAAGATGACTTACCTAATAATAGCAACTACGAGCGTGACTCAAATCACCACCGCCGCCTTGCTGGAACTGAACCTAGAGCTAGATTGTAAGTGCACAAGCTAGTTGAAAGTTACTGTCTATCGCACAGTAGCGCCCCACCGCTTTAGCTTCAAAGTGTTCAATATGAGGTCAGCTTCCTGCCATCGACATCGAAGCCGATTACACAAAAGTATTTGGAGAACGCTTCCGCCAGGGGCAGGCCGACATAACCCAGGCCAATAACGCATACAGTAGTATTAGTGTCCGTCATGAAACCACCACTTGCCTCTTCTTTTCGATATCAGACAGCCGGTTTGCCGGTGACCATAGTTGAATATACCACTGATAGACATTTTACTACCGCGCTATCCTGATATCTACTGTTTTTCCGGCTATTTAGCAATCATTTAGAAAACGTTTAGGCGGGGGAAACCAGGGTATCCGTTGAGAGCTTCCTGAGACTCGCTGCCGGTTGAATCCAGGGTATTAATCATATATAATACAAATCAAGAGCGAGGCTGGAGGGATGGGATTTTCCCGGCGGAACACAATAGAAACGACCTCTTGATTTAGTAGATTTCCGTCCGGATTTGAGGACAAGTCAGCTGCAATTTCGGGCGGTTAGCTCAGCGGTTAGAGCGCTTGCTTCACACGCAAGAGGTCACCGGTTCAAATCCAGTACCGCCCACCATGCCGAAGTGGCGGAATGGTAGACGCGCTACGTTCAGGGCGTAGTGTCCTAAAAGGGCGTGTGAGTTCAAATCTCACCTTCGGCATTATTGATCAAGCGCTTGTAGCTCAGTTGGATAGAGCGCAGCCCTGCGGAGGCTGAGGCCGTGGGTTCGAGCCCCTCCAAGCGCGCCATTTATGGGGCGGTTAGCTCAGCTGGTTAGAGCGCCTGCTTTACACGCAGGAGGTCAGAGGTTCGAGTCCTCTACTGCCCACCATCGATTTAGCTTTCGAGTATTTACAAACTCCTATGAATTCTCTACAAGTCTCTCATCTACGGCGTCAGCTCCGGAATGACCAGATCCAGTCCCTGCTCCGAAGGTATCACAATTACCTTAATATCTTCACCAAGCCTGTCAAGAAAGATATACTGTAACACTTCAGGGGATAGAGATTCGGCAATAGCCGCATTGGCAGCAACCTGGGCATCGGTGACAATACGAATGTACTCAGCTTCACCTTCTGCGGTAGCTATTCGAGCGGCCGCTTCTCCCAAGGCCTGAGCCTCTCTCTGCTCGGCCTCCACCTTTACACGCTCCAGCTTATTCCTCGCCTCCTGCACTGCTTGCTCTGCGGCCACTTTGGCTTCGATAGCAGCAACGAAGGTGTCGCTAAACTGAAACTCGGTTATCGATACTGCCTCAGTGATGATACCCCGCTGCAGCAGCCGGGTCGCCAGGCTTTGCTCAATCGCAGCCTTAACCTCGTCACGCCTCAAGATAAGGTCCTCCGCATTGTATTTAGCGGTTACCTGCTTTACAGTCTCCTGAACAGCCGGGGCAGCGATTCTATCAATGTACCCCAACCCCAGTGTTCGATATATTTCAGCAGTTGCCTCCGGTTGCAGCCGCCAGTTAAGGGCAATGGTCGTTCTCACATCTTGCAGGTCAAGGGACGCGGCAGCGGCGCCAGCCTCATATTTCTCGGTCTGTACCGACATTTTGACTACCGATTCAATAAACGGCAACTTCACCTGTAATCCTTCTTCCAGGATGGTACCGGTAACGGCACCAAACCTGATCACCACACCACGATGACCGGCTGGCACAGTCACCAGTGAGCTGCCGATGATGCTGGAAATGATAATAATAAGCCCGATAATGCTGGCAACTTTACCCCTGTGCTGGTTGTCAAAATCACCCTCCCGTCTTCTCCAGAAATACAGACCGACAGAAGCAACAATAATACCAATAACAAGTAGCGCAATCATTCTTTCATCTCCTTTCTCGAGGGCTTAGAGAGTGGCTAACCAATCTAAATCACTAACGAAAGCTTCCCATTAGGACCGCTGGATCGTGTTGTCACCTTAACACATACTTCATTCCATAATCAAGCCAAATCCCGATAGTTCAGTTTTCCCTTTATTTCAGCACATTGCGGCACCGGCTAAACGCTTGACAAGCTCAAAATATCAGCGTACTATTACTCCCCGAATAGGGCTTCCGCTAAAGATGCTTAGCCGGGAAAGAATCTTTTTGAGTATGGGAAAATCGCTATAATTTCACTACGATGAGCTAAAATGTCCAGACTGATTAAGAAGACATCCCAAAAGGCAGGGCTTCCCCCGGGTACTCTGGTGCACATCGGCGAAAGAAAGATCGGCAAGGCCCGGATTACCATAATCGACTACGATGAGTCTAATTTAGAGGAGATCGAAGCAAGAACGGTCGAGGAATGCCTTCCCTACAAAGATAAGCCAACCACTACCTGGATTAACATAGACGGCATCCACGAGACAGAGGTTATCGAAAGAATAGGCCAGCAGTTCACCTTGCACCCCCTTTTGCTCGAGGACATCGTCAATACAGGACAGCGACCGAAGATGGAAGACTTTGGCGACTGTCTTTTTCTCGTCCTGAAGATGCTGAGCTATGCCGATGAGGACCACAAAATAGAAGCAGAACAGGTCAGCCTGATCCTTGGCCCGAATTTCGTGATATCCTTCCAGGAGCGTGAGGGCGACATCTTCGACACCATTAGAGAGAGAATCAGAAAGGGAAAGGGACGTATCAGAAAAGCCGGCGCCGATTATCTCGCCTACATGCTGATTGATGCCATAGTTGATAACTATTTCATAGTACTGGAGACCCTCGGGGAGGAGATAGAGGATATAGAAGCCGAACTGGCAAGCAACCCTACCACAAAAATGCTACACAAAATACGCACCCTAAAGAACGAAATGCTATTCCTGCGCAAGTCGTTGTGGCCATTGAGAGAAGTCGTCAGCGGTCTGCAAAGGGGAGAATCAATCTTGATCCAGCAATCCACGCAAGTATACCTCAGAGATGTTTACGATCATACCATTCAGATTATTGATACCGTAGAGACGCTCCGGGACATGTTATCCGGCATGCTGGATATTTACCTTTCCAGTGTAAGCAATAAAATGAACGAGGTAATGAAGGTGCTGACCATCTTCGCCTCGATATTCATACCGCTGACCTTCGTGGTCGGCATCTACGGAATGAACTTTGAATTCATGCCGGAGCTTAAATGGCATTGGGGTTACCCCGTAGTTTTGATCGTAATGGCTGCTATCGCCACCGCTCTGGCATTCTATTTCAAGAGAAAGAAGTGGTTATAGAGCGCCCATCGCTTGAATAATACCAAGCTTCTTTGGCAGGGATATCCTCGTATATCGTGGCCTGTACCCATTAGTGAAGCTACTTTAGGTTAGGGATAAGATTAAGACATCCTCAGCTTCCGGCAGACAAAGGGCCAGGTAGCGACCAGGGCAACAGATCGACTTCTTCGGGTATAATCTGACAGTCAAAACCACCCAGGTGCCCGTAGGCACCTCCGTATTCAAATATGCCGGTGATCCTAAACTTACCGTAGCGTTCTTCCGGTCCCATCATATCCTGACGGTAGAGTTGATCGTAGATTTCGATCGGTATTCCACCTTCAACCCAGACCAACCTACCATCAGGTATCAGATGACCATCGGCGTAACCGGAATACTTCATTCCCTCAGCTATCACCATTGTTTCAAAACCGGCAAAGTAATAACCATCTAACACGACTTTTTCCCCGTCATACTGTGACGGGTTGGCAAAAATCTCATCAAAGGTTACCTCCTCGATTACATCGGTCTTATTGATTTGGCAACCCGTTAAAACCAACAGAGTCATTATGAATATCGTGCAGACCAATACAAAGTTTCTCTTCATTACCCATCTCTACCATCCGGACAACGCTACCCTATTCTACCAATAGATATTTTCTGACCGTCTCTGGCAGCAGTAAATACCTTCGGATCACCGGCAAGTTTACCAAATACGTTCACGGCACTGGCTGCTCTAATTTCGCTACCATTGCGGCTGGCTGGCGTAGGACCGAAGAAAATACAGAATGCTTTTCCCGGAGGCCAGTATGCAATATCCCCGGCACTTACTACTTCCCGTCCATTCTCAGACTTAACCGATACCGAAGTAAAGAAATAGACTTCATCTCCCCAGATATTAACATCACCATTTATCGGCAGTGCTTCCCAGATTGCATTAGCAGTATTATTTTCAATCAATTCTGCTTCCGCTGTAATGGAACCGGTTCGAATTGTAATTCGTCTGGGCATTTTCACTTCCTGATACTACCAATACTATTTCAACAAAATTACTCTAACCTATTATACAACAAGCTATTGAATGAGCTTTCGAACTGGGAAACACTCACTACTTAATGAAGATACTTACTGCCAGTTTTACCTGTATATGTGGTCTATTATCGCCTGCTTGACAGAACCATGATAATAGTATTAAGATTTATTATCGATTATGATACAAAGAGCGACCAGACAGAGAGAAGCCATATTGCAGGTACTCAGGTGTGCCGACTCGCATCCTACGGCTGATTGGATATACGAGGAAGTCAAGAAGAGTATACCCAATATCAGCAAAGGAACGGTATACCGCAACCTCAAGGTGTTGCAGGATACGGGTAAGATTGCGGAACTTAATCTCAGCGGCACAGTAAGCAGATACGAAGGCAGACAGGACAATCACTATCACTTCAGGTGCACAAAATGCGGGCAGATCTTTGATCTTGACGAACCGGTCAACAAAAAACTGGAAGAAAAGATAGCCCGGAAAACCGGCTTCACGGTCTCCTCCCACCAGCTTGAATTCCGCGGCATCTGCAAGACCTGCCAGCAATAATAGTTATGAACAAAGGAAAGGAGAAATACAATTGAGCAAATCAATTAAAGGAACACAGACAGAGAAAAACCTTTTGAAGGCGTTTGCCGGTGAATCCCAGGCAAGGAACCGCTATACATTTTTTGCCGGCGTCGCCCGTAAAGAAGGCTACGAGCAGATCGCCAACATCTTTACCGAAACGGCCGGAAATGAGCAGGAACACGCTGAGGTCTTCTTTAAATACCTCAAGGGTGGTGATCTAGAGATCACGGCCGCCTACCCGGCAGGGATTATCGGGGACACGCTGACAAATCTGAAAGCCGCCGCCGACGGTGAGAAACTGGAATGGAGTACCATCTACGCCGGATTTGAAAAAACCGCTCGAGGGGAGGGTTTTGAGGATATAGCCACTTCCTTCAAGGAGATTGCGGAAGTAGAGGAATTTCACGAAGGACGCTACCGGAAGCTGGCCAAAAACGTGGCGGGGGAAGAGGTATTCAAAAAGAAGACTGCGGTGAAATGGCACTGCACCAACTGCGGGTACGTCCACGAAGGCCCCGAGGCGCCGAAGGAATGCCCCGCCTGTAAGCACGCTCAATCATACTACGAATTACTGGCGGAAAACTACTAACATATTTAGCAGGCTATATGTAATCTTTGGAAAGCCAACCAGGAGGGAACATTATGAATAATGAAGATGGTAAGTGCCCGGTAACGGGCAGAGTAAGCAAGTCCACCACTGGCAACAGCATGTCGATCCGGAACCGGTGGCCGAACCAGTTAAACCTCAAGATTCTCCATCAGAACTCCCACTTGAGCAATCCGATGGGCAAGGAATTCAACTACGCCGATGAATTCAAGAAGCTCGACCTAGCAGCCCTGAAGAAAGACCTCTATGCACTGATGACTGATTCTCAGGACTGGTGGCCGGCCGATTACGGTCACTACGGGCCGCTCTTCATCCGGATGGCGTGGCACAGCGCAGGAACATACCGTATGGGCGACGGCCGAGGGGGCGCGGGATCCGGTAGCCAGCGCTTTCCACCCCTCAACAGCTGGCCGGACAATGCAAACCTGGACAAGGCGCGCCGTCTGCTCTGGCCAATCAAACAGAAATACGGCCGCAAGATCTCCTGGGCCGACCTCATGATCCTCGCCGGCAACTGCGCTCTTGAGTCGATGGGGTTCAAGACCTTCGGTTTCGGCGGCGGACGTGAGGACGTTTGGGAACCGCAAGAGGACGTTTACTGGGGAAGCGAGAGCGAGTGGCTTGGCGACAAGCGCTATTCCGGAGAACGGGAACTCGAAAATCCCCTCGCTGCCGTGAAGATGGGCCTGATTTATGTAAACCCGGAAGGTCCTAACGGTAATCCTGACCCGGTCGCGTCGGGGCGTGACATTCGCGAGACTTTTGCCCGCATGGCGATGAACGATGAGGAAACAGTCGCGCTCATTGCCGGCGGACATACCTTCGGCAAGTGCCACGGCGCGGGTAATGCGGCTCTGGTCGGTCGAGAACCTGAGGCCGCCGGCATCGAGGAGCAGGGTCTCGGCTGGAAAAGCAGCTTCGGCAGCGGCAAAGGCGGCGATACGATCACCAGCGGTCTCGAAGGTGCCTGGACTCCCAATCCGACCAAGTGGGGCAGTGACTATTTCGATGTCCTGTTCGGTTATGAATGGGAGCTGACAAAAAGTCCGGCCGATGCGAAGCAATGGATACCCAAGAATAAGGCCGGGTCCAGCACGGTACCGGATGCCCATAATCCTGCCAAACGACACGCACCCATGATGACCACGGCAGACCTGGCATTGAGATTCGACCCGATCTATGAGCCGATCGCGAGGCGTTTTCATAAAGACCCCGGGGCATTCGCAGATGCCTTCGCC
>JAQTTS010000479.1 GCA_028710655.1 Dehalococcoidales bacterium | reverse complement strand
CTTTGGTACACCGGCATTTGGTAAACGGGCAGGATTATGGGGTAATCAAGGGGACAAACAAGCCAACGTTACTAAAGCCTGGGGGCGAAAAGGTGATGAGGTTGCTGCACCTGAGGGACATATATACCATAGAGCAGTCACACGAAGATTTCAGTGCGCCGTTGTTTTTCTACCGGATGAAGTGCCAGCTGGTATACGTGCCAACCGGGGAGGTAGTCACGGAGGGGGTTGGGTGCTGCAGCAGCATGGAAGGGAAGTACAGGTGGCGGTGGCTGACGGAAGAGGACTTACCCATAGGGTTTGATAAAAAAACGGCTGTACGGCGGTCACAGGGGCGCTGGACGCCGGCCTTCAAGTTACCGCCGGGGGCGGATACCAGCAAGATGCAGAAGAAGACGATAGAGACCAAGCTGGGGAAGAAGCTGGCCATGTACCGGGTAGTGGCGCTGGAGTACCGGGTGGACAATGACGATGTATGCGCGCAGCAGAACACCATACTGAAGATGGGCAAGAAGCGGGCCATGATAGACGCGGTACTGGGGGCGGCGAGGTTATCCGAGATATTCAGTCAGGACTTGGAAGATGAGGGCGAGATAGAGGAAGAGGCGGAAGCCGAAGCGCCTGAAATGCCCGAGGACGTGCCCGAAATGGCTGAAGCGATAGTTGGTACCCATGAGGGGGCAAAGACGGCTCAGGGGGCGTCCTGTCCAGCCAAAGGGCCGGTGAAACCGCCAATGAGGAAAGAGCCGGTCAAGTCGGACGGGCGTCCGGCCAGAACGGAACCCAAAGCGGCGCCTGCCGTGGCCAAGGCGGAGCCGGTAAAGGCAGCGGAGGGGGCAGCCGGGCATGATCCGAGCCGGATACGGACGCTGGGGGATTTGTTCAACACCTGCTACCGGGAGTTCAAGCTTGACCGGCCGGCGGTGCTGTCGGAGCTGGGGGTAAACTCAGCAGAAGACATCACCATGACGCCGGCGGAGGCATACTCACTGATAGTCGGGGTTTATGCCGGGCCTCCCAAATAGGGAATAAGGGGAATGTACCCCAGGGTTTGAAAAACGGCCAGAATTCGGCCACAAGGCGTCTGGGGGGCCTTAAAAACGGAGTTGGGAGGGTTTTAACCATGAATAACAGGGTATTTCACTGGAAATAGGCAGGAGGCAGGTATGAATATGCAGTGTCCGTTGTGTAAATCGCCGCGCTTCGTAGAAGACTACCCGAACATAGTCTGCCTGGATTGCCGGCACACGGAAGTGCTTATAGATTTTCCCATCAGCCACGATTGGCACCGGTACTATCTGACAGAGGCGGGCAAGGCTGACCCGGGCTCTTCTTATCTCCCGCCGGAGCCTGCCGAGGAAAGGCCGGGTACGGTCTACACCGTTGACACCCTACGGGATAAAGCGGTTGCCCGCATGGGTGAAGAGAGCCGGAACAAGGCCTTGACAAGAAGTCTGGTAGCCCTTGACACCAAGTACAAAACAGCCCTTGACAATATCAAGGGGTTAAACGCAAGGGTGTATCAGTTATCCAAACAACAGAATAAGCGGGGATTTGACAAAGAGGTGGTCAAGCCGCGCGGAATAGTGGAGTTGCCGAAGAATGGTCAAAGCACCTGAGAAACCGCCGGAAAAGGACGCCCAGAAGGTTGACGCCCCGGAGGTTAAACGGGTAGGAGACTGTTTCAAGTTCTCCTGGCTTAAGCTCAACGTGGAGATACTGGTTGATCACCTCTATGAGTCCAGCCACGGGGAGACATACGCCGAGGTCAAGGCCAACACCATGACCGGAGACCATATCTATCGCGGCCGGCTGAATATGCTGTCTCCGGCCGGCAAGGCTACACTGGCCAGACAGCTCCGGGAACGCCTTGAGCTGGACTGGCTGACAATCATAGAGCAGATAGCCGAGACCTCTCTATCTCTCTTCCGGCAGGGAGAGCCTATGATTGACCTGGCCGCCAGTGTTCAGGACAAGAACGTCACCCCGTATATGTGCTGGCCATTCCTCCGCTGGCAGGAGCCAACGATATTCTTTGGAGACGGCGGCAGCGGCAAGACCACCTTCGCCCTGGCCCTGCTGATGTCCCTGCAGACCGGATTGCCCTTACTCCACTGGGTACCGGCCCAGAGAGTCAACACAGCCATTCTGGACTATGAGTCAAGCGGCTTATCCACCCTGCAGACCTTACGGGCTATCAACGAGGGTATGCAGCTGGGAGTGGCCGAAGAGGACTTTCCGAAGTACCGGCACTGTGACCGCTCCCTCATCCATGACATATCCGAGATACAGCGGATGGTCATGGAGAACAATATCCAGCTGCTACTGATTGACTCTGCCGGCATGGCCTCCGGGGGAGATGCGGAACGCCAGGAGTTTGCCTGCCAGTACTGGCGAGCTATCAGGTCGCTGGGGGTGGCCACTATCACCATACACCACAAGCCGAAGGAGTCCGATACAATCTTCGGTTCAAATTACTGGTTCAACGAGGCCCGGGGCGTCTGGATGTTCAAGAAAGAGCAGGAGTCCGGCCGGGAGCATATTGACGTGGGTTTGTTCCACAAAAAAGCCTCCTA
>JAQTTS010000478.1 GCA_028710655.1 Dehalococcoidales bacterium | reverse complement strand
ATCGGCGCCAATCTCGCGCACTATGTTGTTAACCGCTACTTTCTCCCATCCTCGCTGCACATGCGGTGAGAACACGTTAGGCACGTCCAGCAGTCCATTGATCGTGATCTCGTCTGCTATATTGGTACGCATCTCAGGCGCTCGTCTGTATATTCTGAACTTCATCGTTCTTTCAGTGAACGTATACTTCTCGCCTATCCTGAATGTTATCGTCACTGTGTTGAAGCTTGAGTCCAGCAATGTCCTATGCGTCAGTATCCCCATCGTGTCCTTGAATGTCACCGTAAACGCCGGCAGCATCCTATCGATATACTCAATGATATCTATCGAAGAGAATGATTCAGGCGTTACCGAGATATCCTGCTCACCTATCTGAAACCTAAGCGAATAGTTACCGGCAACACCTAGTCGCGATGCTTGCCCGGAGTTTGTTCCTATCGGTGTCAGTCCCATATCTTATCTCTTCCTGTATTTCTTGTAAAAATCGTACACATCGAGCAAGTCCGGTATCACAAGCAAATCTCCTACTACTATATCCGCTCCGCAGTTACTTATGTCGTTCGCAAGACATACGATCCACCACAGCCTTTCTTCTTGATACGCTTTCCACGCTATGTTATCGGGCATGTTCACATCGCCTATGGCTACTCTATAATATAATGGATCTCTAGTCAGTACCATGCCTACAAGGCTATTATCCAAGAAGTCTAGCTCAGTTCTCATGATGCCGTCGCCTACGTCTACCGATACCTCATTGTATATCTTTGTTCTATCCATACATCACCTAAAATGTGCTGAACGTGCCCGATGATACCGGCGCACTAAGTTGTTTGATAGAGTCGTATGCATCGTCCAATACTTCTTTCGTCACAATCGTGTATGTCTCGAACGTCACTACCGCTGTTCCAAATACCGGCTTGCCTCTCGGCTGCTGTGACATTCTTGACGAGTATATATTCTCAACCTTCTGTATAATAACCTTGCTGAATATAAGAAAGCGTCCGATCTGTATCGTTATGTTGTCTCCGTGCACCCACGGCTCAAATGCTGACGGGCCCGGCGGTTGTAAAAATCCTTTTCCATTAGACGGATCCCCCGGGGATGCCATCTGTTGTAACGCCTTGATCGGCTCTACTACATCTACCTGAGCGTCAGTCTCGGCCGCGAACACCATAGGAACACGTATCGATAGTGGTGTCGTGCCTCTCCATATCCTGCGTGATGTTACTGCCATCTGCAAAGTCTTTTTCGACAGTGCTTGTGATGCCATATCTACTATCCTAGTCAGCTCACCCCCGGGTATGCCGTCCATAATCGGCTCCCACTTTGACTCTATTGACATCTCTATAGGGCCTTGCAGCCTTGCTGCCAGTCCAAATGATCCATATTGGCTGCCTACCGACAGTATGATCACTCGATACTCTGGAGCGATATCCTGCAGCTGCCTCATAAGCTTATCAAATATAAAGCTCTTGGCCGTTTCTATAACAAATCCGCGTATGCCCGTTACTAGATCGTTTGCCATGTTTAAGGTCTTTCGTCATCCAGCCCGCCCTTATTCAGAGCGTCCACAAATCCATCTTTTGAGTCATACGGTATAGGCGTGTACTTAGTCACATTCGCTGTCTGAGCGCTTCGTACCCCTTCCGCTAACTTCAATCCCAAGTCCTCGCCTAGCTTTGTCATACCCTCTAAAAACTTTATGCCTTGCCACATACTTACCTGCGTTGCTGTCGATATCACGCTCTCGAGCCTTTTCCTATTTGCCCTGCCTTCAGGAGAGTCCTCTAGCATCTTGCCGGGCATATCCGCTAGCTGAGCTATTCTTTTGCCCCCTATAGCGCCCCCCAGTGCCCCTACAGCGCCTCCTATCAATGCTCCCGCCGCTATGCCTCCTGGCCCGAACAGCATGCCTATCGACCCGCCTACGGCCGCTCCTCGCATTGCGCCGCCGCCTATGTTGCCAGCTATTGATCCTAGTGATGCACCCTTTTCACCTATGCCTGGTCCTGTACCTCCCAGTATTCCTCCGGCTATCCCTGCCAGGCTTGATGCCTTCCACTGCTTTGCTCGCTGCGCTCCTCCTACTGCAGATGCTACGGTCATTACGGCCGCGGACGCTATCAGCGCTGTCTTGCCTATCAGTGCCCAAGGTATCTTTCCGAACCAACCGACAAACCCGCCTCCCTTTGATGAATCCTGTATACTGTGTCCTTTATTACTTTCGAGCAGGTCTATCACACGCTTTGTCCAGTATGCGTTCTTCCATTGCTTATTATAGAACATGAACATGCCTGATGCTACCATGCCCGCCGCGGCCACATCGCCTAATTTTCCTGCCCTAGCTGTTTGTATTTGCCCCGCTGTCTGCTTTATGAACCTACCTGTCTTGGGATCCCTGCCTGGCCATTTAACTCCTGGGGTGCCTTGCTGCAGGCCTTCTAGCGTGTATCCTCCTATACCTCGTTGAAATGTACTTCCTAGTATGCCCCTGCCTCTTTCATCTAGTGACGACATGCCCCCTAGCTCCATTTCAGACATACCCAGCCATCGGCTTGTTAGTCCTATTGATGCCCT
>JAQTTS010000477.1 GCA_028710655.1 Dehalococcoidales bacterium | reverse complement strand
AACTACCACCTGGCTAAGTGGGGCGCTATCGACATCATGGAGGCCTATGACCTCTACAACGTGGAGGGGCATCCCGTATTCATCGAGGGCCGCCCATGGTGGTCAAACTGCGACGCCTTCAGCGGCATGGCCACCCTGGGGTATCGGTACATCGGCCTGGAGGTCCACGGCAACTACGACACGCAGTATCCGACCGATGTGATTCTCGAGGGCATATCAGATTTCCTCGCGGCCTGCTACGCCGGGGGGAAGACAAGCGGTCTCGAGATGAAGGGGCACCGGGACTTCAACCACCTGTCCAGCTACGGCCCCACCAGCTGCCCGGGCAATAACCTTTACCCCTTAATCCCCGAGCTGATAGCAGAAGCGCGGAGAAAACTGGAGGGGTACGGAGAGGAGGAAGAAATGATCTACAACCTGGAGAGGCTGCCGAAACAGGGCAACCTGTTCGTCTGGGGGGCGGCCGATGTCTTCACGCGAATCGACAACCCCAGGCACAGCGCGGATTATCTGTGCTGGCTCAACGTGAAAAACGAGAGCCCGTCTCCCCTGCCGATAGAGATATTCGGCACGCCGGAGCTGGCCGCGGGCCACCCGCATAAGGACACCATCCCGCCCTGGGAGAAACGGGGATATGACATCTACGCGCTGGCGGGCGGGCACTATGGCGGCTCGATCATACTCAAGGCGAGCCAGGAAAGCCTGCTTGCAACCATGACCCTGCTGAGATTGAAGTAGAGCCCCATGAAACCGCTAACCCTGGCGGAGTATAAAGCGAAGGAGATAAAGCTCAAGGCGGGCGACCCCGTACTCTGCGCGTATTGCGGCAAGACCTTCCCGTATGTGCCGAAAAACCACCGGCAAGCGTACTGCCCCGATGGTGATTGCCAGCGGCTTGTCCATATCGAATCTAAGCGGGTAAAACTTGAACCCCGCGAGTGTATTATATGCGGCAAGGAGTTTGTGCCGGAGCACCCACGCTACAAGGCTTGCCCCGGTGAGTGCCGGATGGTGCGGGACAGGACCAGGAATAAACACCCCAGGGAGCCGAAGCCCGAACTGACGCCCGATGAGGCGATACGCCGAAAGGAACTATCCCGCTACGAGTCCCAGCTCAGGGAGGGTGTGGGGCGCACGAAGATACTGGCCGACCTTCTTCTAGGCGCCGTCGAGCTGGTGAACGAGAAGGACATCCGGCCCCAGCCCGTGAAGCGCAGGAGTAAGCGGGATCCCGAGACCATGGTGCTGCTGCGCTCCGACTGGCATCCCGGTATCATCACCCCTTCTTACAACCTCGACGTATTCCACCGGCGCGTCGAGCTGTTGACCGAGAAAGTCGTGCTATTCCGCGACATCATCAGCGAAACCATCCCAATCGAAAAACTCATCATCATCGACTTGGGGGATATGGTGTCGGGGCAGGACATCTACCCCGGTCAGGCGTGGGAAAGCGAGAAACATGTCTTGGAGCAAATCTACCACGAGGCGGCACCCGCCATCATCAAACAAAACATGACCTTCCTCGAATACTTCCCCAGGGTGGAAGAGCACAGCATACCCGGCAACCACGGCAGGACGGGTAAGTATGTGCCCTCCGAGGCCAATTTCGACAATGTGCTGGCGCAAGACATCTACCGCCGCTTCGAGAATGTCAAACGCTTCAGCATGGAGATCGAGTGGGACTGGTGGAAGTACGTTGATATCTACGGGCACCGCCTCCTCGCCCTGCACGGCAACCAGATACGCTCCTGGCTCAACATCCCCTGGTATGGCATCACGCAAAAGGGTATGAAGTGGCAGGGATCGATGCCCCGTGGCCCCTGGCATTGCCTTGTGTGCGGTCATTTCCATGTGCCGTTCATGATGCCCTTCAACAACTTCCGCATCATCTGTAATGGTAGCCTCGTGAGCGATGATGAATTCGCCTTGAGGGAGATGGGCATGTCCTCCACGCCGGCGCAGCAGTTCTTCATGGTACACCCGGACCACATCAAGACGCTGGGCACGGAGATAGAGCTGGTCTAAATGTTTCAGGTAAACGACATCACCATCTGGTTCTGGATATGGGCGATGGTAGCCGGGTATCTAGGGGCTTTCATCGCCGCCACCATAGTTTATTTGTTGAGAAGGAGGTGACACATGAGCTATATAGAATTCATCGCCGCCGCCATAGCCGCCATATTTATCATCATCGAGGCGGCGAAGAAGGCGCTCCCCTGGCTTGCGAGCGCAGGGTCTAAGTACATCCCCCTTATCACCCTGGCGTTGGGTGTGGGGGTAGCCATCTACTCTCATTACGAATACGGCATCAACGCTATAGAGGCGCTTATCACCGCCGTCATACCCATGATCGCATCGTCAGGGACGCACAGCGTCTATGGCACCGCGAAGAACCTGTAGATTCACCCCGCCCCCTGGCTGGACCGCTCCCCGGCTGGGGGGCACTCTTTAGTTAGACACCAAGGTATAAAATGTAAATATGAGGAAATTAATTGTCACCCTGCTGGTGTTGATGACCCTCCTGGCTGGCTGTGCTTATGAGGCGGCCCCGCCCTCCGTGCCGCCGCCACCTGAGCAG
>JAQTTS010000476.1 GCA_028710655.1 Dehalococcoidales bacterium | reverse complement strand
GGAAATAGCATTGCTGAAAACCGTGGCTCTGTGGATAGGGAAGTCCATAGAATATTGGCGAGATACCAAACCAAGCGAAGCTCCAACCAGTTGGTGGGCGCGAACCGTGAAAAATGCCGCCGCCTTGATCGAGCAATTCCACGGCCGGCCACCATCGCCTTAAGGATAGCTGCTGTGCCCCGAGCGCAAAAAGCAATTCCGGGCTTAAGCTTTTGCCAGTAGGTTCAAGATAGTCTGTGTTCAATAGGGCAAGTGATTTGAGCTATAAACCGGAAGACTGGTACCTACCGCAAGCTGATCTTTTGGTTCAAGTATTTCTCACAGCTCAGTTGCCTTTGCCGAAGTGACAATGAGGAAAACTGCAATCCCAGCATTCACGGCAGAGACCGCCATGACCCCAAGATGCCAGTTCCGACCGGCCGACTCGCTCCCCTGCTAGGATTCTTGGCAAAACTAAATCTAGCACGGTAATGCGGTGATACAGGGCGCACGCCGGCACTCCTAGAATGGGGACGTCCCCCAAATAAGCCACCAGGAACATGGCGCCGGGCAGAACCGCGGCGCCGTAATGAATTTCAGCGGCACCGGACTGGAGAATGGCGTGCCGGGTGACGTCGTCCGGGTCCACGCTCATACCGCCGGTCAAGAGGATCAGGTCGCATCCCTGGTTCAGATGCGAACCTATCAAGCGACGGATAACGGCGGTGTCATCTGGGGCAAAAGTCAGGGCCGCGACCTGAGAGCCGAGCAAGGCAAGCTTCTCGGTGAGGATCGGGGCAAACCGATCCTGAATGAGGCCGTGATAGACTTCGTTACCGGTAATGATCAGCCCGACCTGGGCGCAACGTAAGGGCTGCACAGCCAGGACCGCGCCATGCTGGCGAGCGATGGCGGTAGCTCGCTCTATGGCCGCCCGCTTCATCACCAGAGGGATGGCCCGGGTGGCCGCGACCAATTCCCCCTGCTTCACCAAGGTATTGCTGTGCAGGGTGGCGCACATAACCTCTTCCACCAGATTGAAGGCCGCCAGAGCCGGTGCATCTACCTGGAGGAGGCCGTCGCGGGCCGCCAGCAGTTTGATCTTTCCCTCTCGTGGGTTATTTTCCCAGGTAATGCCCTCTCCAGCCAGAGCCCCGGCCAGCATGGCCGCAGCCGCATTTTCGTGAATTTCATCTGCTTCCAAATCGAGGGCATAAAGATGATTCTTTCCCAGGCGTTGGAGGCGGCAGAGATCCGCCTCACAAACGGTGTGGCCATTCACGAACGCGGCGCCTTTGAACTCTCCTGGACGGATCTCGGTGATATCGTGGGCTAATTTGGTGCCGATGGCATCCTCCAGCTTGATTGTCTTAATCATACCTATCCCCTCGGAAATTCTTGGCTACCGGGCGCCGCAAGAATCGCTGCAGCCCCCTCTGCCATAGGGCTCCAGTTCATCTCTGACCAGGTAATTTCTCTAACCGCCCGGAAATAGGCCCGGCCGGCACATGGCCGGCAATAAGGCAGGCCGCCTTGCATCACTTCGCGGTTATCCCGCACCACTTGACCGCAACGGGCGCAAGCCACTTTCCGGCGCGTGGGGCCCGGTAAATCAAAGGGAGTCAAGTTGACCCGAACCTCTTGCACCCTAAAAAGCACCCGGTCCGGCATCATTTGATAGGCCTGCAGTTGGGCCCGGAGTTTATCCGGCTCATCCGGGCAATACTTCTGGGCCAGGTCCCTGGCCTCCTCGGTGGAGATGACCCGAAAGGCCTGTTCGGTTTCCAGATTGATAAAAGTGGCGGCCATAATGCCGTAATCTGCGAACTTGAGGGAACGCCGGCCCAATTTGACCCCGGTGACTTGGGCCACCGCATCGCCGGTGCAGCGGTCCATCTCAACGAAGACCATTAGTTTTTTGAGTTGCGGTAAGGTGCAGGAGACCTCGAACCCCAGCAGTCGGCACCCCAGGATTGCCATCCGCACCCCCACCACCTGCCCCGGACAAAGATGGCCATGCGCGGCCACGGACGAGGCCAGAAGTTCAGGGAAAGGCTTCATAATTTATTCACCCCGCAGTTGCAGTCCTGTCAATATCATACGGGTCTAGCGCTTGCACCCAGCGACCTCAGCAGGGATCTGATCAATCCCGCGAAGGTCAGGAGCCAAGCAGTCAGGGCCGCATAAATAAAGTAGTGCGATATTTCCATAAATATGGGTAGTTGTGTGATCTCTGATAGACGCACGGTGCATACAGTGTACATGCCCAGAGGAAACACCATTCCCCAATATTGGTGGCTATAAGAGAGATTTATCTTGCCGATAAAATGCCGCCAGATCCCGAGGATGAGCAACAGGGGAATCCACCAGGTGGCAACGGACCAGAACAAGACCGTGCATCCCACCAAAAATTGATGCACCTGCTGCAAGAAGGGAGAACCCTGGCTGTGGGCCGTCAGGGTGGCACCGGTCAGGGTACCGATGGCCGCGGCCCCCATGCTTATCCAGTAAGGAGGGGTGAGGTCCCGCGGACCCAGAGGCAAAAAAATAACCCGATAAAAAATCAATGTAATAATTAGGAAATAAAACAATCCGCCGACC
>JAQTTS010000055.1 GCA_028710655.1 Dehalococcoidales bacterium | reverse complement strand
TTCTTGCTTGTTTACCTCCCTTGGCGGAGAAGGCAAGCCACATCTCATGCTACTGAATCTACACACGATTTCTTACAATGACAGCCAACTATTCGCTTGCATTGTTGCTTAACAAAGTAATATTTTGAGCCATTTTAAGAAAGCAGAGCTAATCGGATCTTTTCATTGGCCGGGATTAAACACCGGCGTATAGAGTGAAGAGCACAATCAGGAAGAGAGATGGTACTCTTTGTTTCATTGCCACCTCTCAATTCAGATACTCACTTTCTCCCCACCGGTATAATATAGAGAGGTTGTTCTTTTTCTTCTATGCCTAGGATTTCCCTGACCAGGTCATCATGGAATGCCCCCACGACAACCGTTCCTAAAAAATTAAGGGCGGTTGCTTGCAAATAGACGTTTTGAGCAGCGTGTCCTGCTTCCATATGGGTATATCTGATGCCCCTCTCCCCATACCTCTGAGTAGTACGCTCGTAGATACCCGTGAGAACAATATTGATAGCACCATCTCTAACACAATCCTGTCCCAGCGCAGCACTAGACAATTCTGCTCTCATGTCACCAGTCACAACCGTTGTCAAGGTATGCCCGGACGGTTCATAGCGGTAAATACCCGTCACTAGGTCGGTTGTATTGCCGGTTGATAAACATTTAATGGATATGTACCGCCCGCTGATGGCGCTGTCCTAAAGCCGTTCGGCTCGGTAATTCCCTGAGCTGCCCATAGTAGTTGTGAGACCTCATCCAGAGACAGCGGCTCATCTGTGTAATCACGAATTGACCTTCTCTGGAGCATAGCTCGTTCTACTGAAATCTCACTATCATATCTTGGTTCAGGCAATATCACCTCCATATCCTTCTCTGGGAATAATGTCGACTCCTGAGGTGATACACAACAGACCGATAATGAGGATACTATTAATAAGGTAATAATCGTAAATCGTACCAATTTTAACACACCCATCTCAAAACCCTCCCCCCTGTTTTGCCAGCCTAATCTTAAAGGAAAACTATTACTTGGACAAGGGGTATCACAAGATAAATAGTATCATACGATATTCAAAAAAGTATAAATACCAACCTACTCAGACCTCTTCATATGGCTTGGCCCAATTTCCGGATAGAGGGTGAAGAGAGGATTAGACCAGAGATCATCTCCGGCAGTGATACCTTTTTCGGTAAGACGGTAATAAGTCCTCGCTGGAGCCGGTGGATAGTTGTCCTGGATTGCAGAAGCCTCAGTTTCACTGGTTACTTCCACCCATCCCAGTCGCTTGAGCACTCCGAAATACATCAGGAACGAATGATACCTCATGTGGGTAAACTTCCGTGAGACCCTTTTCAATTCGCGCTCGTATATTTTTTCAGCTTCTTCCTCGGTAACATCAGCTCCCTTAACTACCATGTTGCTGATGATTCTCTCGGCCCGCTCCCTGGCCGTAGCCCGGGCAAGGGCTTCCTTATACTCGAAGTTGATGTCAGCCTGGGCAGCACCGCGGTCGTGGTCAATTTTGTTTGAGCCTTCCGGGCCGTTACCCAGGAGATACTCCCGGATAAACCAGCCGCAACCAAACGGCCGGAGAAAACCACCACGAGCGGGTCTGAGGTCGAGCGCCATCTACAGTCTTCCTTCCCAATCCGACAGGTTATTGCGGACACCCTTCCTTTGCTCTCCCCTCCACCAGTCCCAGAACATCGGCTCCAAGTACTTGATGAAGAACCTGAGCAGGTCATCCTCACGGATTTGTCCGGTAGTATTAACCAAGATAAGGCGAGTGCCGCAGGCCATTGTCACTGATTCCCCTATCCGGCAACTCTTCGGCAGGGTGACGCCTTTTGATCCGCCTGCCTTGAACACTCTTCGCCGAGCCGTTATCATGTGCTTCTCCTTCGTCTAACTACTTCGTAGAGCCTCTTCGCCTCTCTTCCCGCACAGCTAATGTCGCCGTGTGGGCAAAGAGCCGCGGCTTACCTGGCTGCCCACCAACCGTACTTCCCGGCTATCTTTTTGAGGTCATCTCTGTGAACGGAATGGTAAGTTTGTGATGATTGGTCGTCCTTCTTTTTCGGGAAGTATTTTGCCCGACATTCCGGGCATATGCCGTGTGTCACTGACTTGTCCTCGTAAGGTTCCTTTTCTCCCAGGTACTTACCGCACCAGGCACACTTGATTACCAACGGCAAAAGAGATGGAGACCCCGCATCCGGCAACATGAAGTCAATAACCGGTTGAACCGCCTTTTCCTCTTTCGGCTCCAGGGCTTCGGCGAGAACCGATCTCACCAGCACCCCCAGAACCGTACCCAAGATCAGGGACAGGCCAAAGGCAAGTCCTGCGTCCGTTATCCTCTGCGTCTCCAGGGAGGTCAATTGCCCGTCTTGCACTGCCCTTGCCATCTGGACTACGACATCTACCTGCTGTGGTTGGTACATCGGACCACCTGCCTGATCTTGAAATGGCCACACTGTCACTTTGCCCTCTCCAGTTCCTCAAGTATTGTGCCGGCCACCCGGCGTATGGCGCCAAGATTGTTCTCCAGGACTTTCTTATCCTTCGCCCACAGCGCTACATAAGGAAACGACCTGACCCCGGTGTCAAAGCCAAAGTGTGTGCCAACGACGAAGGCAGCGCTCTCGGCGATGGTTTCCGCATCCTGTCGGGGAATATGAAAAACTCCTTCCGAGTAGTAGTGGGCGATCTCGTGGAGCAGGGTCTTAAGCTGCTGCGCTCTCGACTCCTCTGGACGTACCCAGATGCCGGCATGACTGTAATAACCCTTTATTCCAGGGTCTATGTGGGATTTCGGTTCAAAGTCCACACTAACGCCCCTCTGTCTCATATGGGCAAGCAAGTCGGCAAACAGGCCTTCATTGGCCTCACCGGTAAGCACCGGCACGTCTAACTCAGGCAGAGGCTTACCCTCAGTCTGACTGACATCAAAGACATAGACCACTTTGAAGAAAACAGGGCGCGGCTCTATCTCAGTCTCTGTCTCCGCTTCGCTCCGTTCCCTTTCCTCGGGTTTTTGCTTCGGTGGCATCACCGGCGCCAGGATAGCGATGCCCTTTTCACCCTTTTTCACCCAGCGCCCCAGGTCTTTCCAGGTGCTGAAACCGGCCACCCTGGCGGCATCGGGCTTCTGGAGCATGATAAGAATCTGGTTGCCGATGCTGTAGTCGTGGAACTTCGACATGGTGGTGAGAAACAAACGGAACTGGTAGCTGTCCTGGATACCTTCCACGCCGTCCTTGAGCTGCTTCAGGACCTCGTCAATCCGTCGGGCCTTTACCTCGGTCTCCACCGCCGGTAGGAGATCCACCGCCAGGCTGTATGCCGGCAGCGGCTCACCTATCCATCTGATAAGGTCGCGGTACTGTGGAGGAAGTCTCTCGCCGCCTTCAATGAGAATAGCTTGCGGGTAAACGCTTATCGTAGACCTGTGCTCCCTGTCGATGTGCCTTTTCAAAGCATCGGACCGGGTCATGCCATTGTATTCCGGGATCTCGATTACCTTGTGGCATATCGGGCAGGTAACAGTGACTGCTGGTTTCTTATTTTTAGTCATAGGTAAAAGCTTCGTCTGCGGCTCCGGTTCATCGGTTGCCACAGATTTGACCAACCCGACTGTGAACCCAATGAGCATGAGGAACATGCCGAAGCCGATAATATCATTCGTTTGCTGCTGGGGAGTGCGATACATCACCAGGTCACCTCCTTGAGCAAATCATCGAGCTCTCCTCCAGCAATAACCTTTACCACCTCAGCGGCTATATAGGTCATGGACTCGGCGTGAGCGGGGGTCAGGTCTTCGGCCTCCCCCATGGTCCGATACTGCCGGTGGTGAGCCAGTTCGTGCACAAGGGTGTCAATCATCGAACGCGCCCGCCCCATCATTTCCAGTGATATATAGACCTCGCCGACGGCGGTACTGTACATGCCGGCGGTTCTCACCCGGTCGCTGGCCGGAGGGATGACGGCAACGTGGACTCCGGACGGAGGCGAATACGGAAATACCTTCCCCGTTATGGCACGGGCCAGGTTGAGATGGGTGCGGAAACGATGTTCCAGCTTCTCGTCCGGAATTACCTCTACCTCGCGGAGTCGTTCTTGTGAAGTCCTTATCAGCTCCCTGTCGGTAGTCACTGCCCGGGCCAGGGTATCCCTGACATAGGACTGGACGCTTACCGATTCATAGCCCAGGTGTTTGACCATGCCGTCCCAGCGGGCATCGGTGCGTATCACTGCGTTCTCACCCATAACCTTGATCCAGGCTTCCCGCCATACC
The DNA here is from genome assembly GCA_028710655.1 of Dehalococcoidales bacterium. The sequence continues at coordinate 5,710 of JAQTTS010000055.1, read as the reverse complement.
GAGTCGTTTTCCCGGACAAAGTCGGCATAGTCCTTCCCCGTCACCGGCTCCCGTCCCATGTCCCAGGAGCCCATATTGACGTTGTGGCTCTCCTCGGTTTCAATAACCGGCGGCTGTTTCACCATTTGCAGGAACACCTGCAGGTGATCCACTTTAGTGACGCAACTCCAGAGCCTGCCCACGTCCGTCCAGAGGTCAGGTTCGTTCTTCGGGCTGTGACGGTCCGGCGCCATGTCGAAGCTCCACAGGTTATAGGAGTAAGGGCTGTTGATTTCTCTCATGTAGATGTCGCGGGCATAAATCCGGGACTGACCAGTGAAAGTCGCCCCCACTGCTTTCACCATCTCGGGAAACTCCTTCTCCACGGGAGGGAGCTTGTGCTGTATGAGCTGATTGAAGCGGCGGATAGGCTGGCTGAGCATACTCGGCCCATCGGCGATGATAGATCTTCTCGGCAGGTTTACGGCAAACCGGTCTTCAAAAGCAGTGCCGCGGTAGCCGATAATATGAAAGGCGGTGCCGTGTCTTCTGCCGTTTGGCTTCCATAGCGCAGCCAGTGTCCGGGCATGACCGTTAGTCTTCTGTTCCAGGAAGACAATCCACAGCACCCTGCCCTGAGTCTCAACTTTCACCGAATATCCCAAGCGTAGCAGGGCGAGGGCGGCGATCTTCATACCTTCGCCGAACTTCCCCCGTGCGTAGTCCGGCTTGAGCTTGGGCGGGCCCAGCAGGAAATCGGCGACGGCGATGCCTTTGCCCACGTCGCGGATATACAGCCCTTCATCATCATAGCCATACGTGTAATATTCGCACTCATCGAGAGCGTTCTGGACGATGTCCCTGATCGCTTCCCACTCTCCCCATTCCTGACGCCAGGTGGAGGTAGGGCCGATGATGATAATCTGCCAGCCCTGGGGCTTCCATTCGGCTTCGTATTCGTCCATAGTTAGGACTTTCGGAAGCGCTGCAATCACAGTCATGACCGTTTCCCCCTTGCCCGCGTAATGGCGTCAAGGAAAGCCGAGTCAATCCTGTCGCGGTACCCGATGTCATCAATTGTGTAAGCCAGGAACTCCGGGCTGTCGGGAAGGAATTCAAGCTTATTTTTGAGGTGCGGCGGCCGCGGTTGCTCGGGTGTTACCGCCCGGGCTTTTCCGGAGGTTTCCCTCTCGTCTTTTTCCTCCCCCTCAGTCTCCTCTTCTCCAGACAGAGACTCCAGGCACTCAATAAATGCCTCCCATGCCTCATCACGCGCTTCCTGGTATTCCTCCGCATCGCTGTAGTCAGAGCGGTCTATGTCCCGGTATTCGAGCAGGGCTTCTTTGCAGTCCGTGATATCATATCTCTGGCTGATGGCCTCAAGGTCTTTCAGCGCCAGTGTCGAGTTTCTCTTTGCTTTGGACCATTTCTCCACAAGGTCGACGACAGGGGTATCACCGCTGGAACTGGGCTTTACAGCCGGCGAAATTGTTGGTGTCAGTATCCCTACGCTTTCGGCATAAGCCATGACACTTTCTTCAAAGTCATGGCCTGTTATCGCCTGCTGGCGTATCATGCCCGGCTTGAAGAAGCCATCTTCAAACATCTGTCGGGCACCATCATCCCACCACTCGGCAATCACTTTGTTGGTACGTTTATCGGTGAGCCATATCCCGAGTCTATCCCGCTCCTGCCAGGTATCCACCTTGATATCATGCCTGGCTGGCTTTTTAACCGTTGAGGGCAGTCTTTGAGGCTGGACTGAGCTTTCCCAAAGTTCATCCAGTACCGACGTTCTTGGCTCGCTTCGCTTTATCTTGATCTTCCAGCCTGCATCCAGGCCCTTCTTCTCTGCCTTTTTCAGCAGGTCATAAACAAGCTCTTTATCGGATTCAAACTGCAGGAACACGTCTTTCTTGGGGTCGTCCGACCTGGTGAGGATGATATTCCCCATTCTGTCCCTCTCCATCTCGTAGCCAGCTGTTGACTTCCGTGACGACACCTGGGGCAGAAATGCCGGCTTCTCTTCCGGCTCCTCGAATGCATTGCCGGTGAAGTCCCTGGCAATGTTCACTGTAAGGGTTCCCAGTAGGAGAAAACCCGCCAGGCTGAACATCATTGAAAGCCAGTCAGGAGCCACCGGCGTTTCTTCAAAGGGCAACAAGTCCACGGAGACCGTCTCTCCTGGCGCTATACCCTCAAGCTCGCCGGCGTTGACCTCGATGAAATAGCGAGCGGGTTGAGTGCTGGTAACCAGGTAACCGGGTTCAACATTGCGGTAGACCTCGGTAACCGTCAACTCCTCCGACAGAAAGGCGATATCCAGGGGGAAAAGCATGGGTATGGTGGTCACATGGATAGTCTGCTCAATACCAAGGTCAAACAGCATGCCGGTTCCCGGCTGTAGCTCCGGCAATCCGCCCAGACCCTGCTCCATCTCCCAGGGAGTGACAGCCAGGCTGACAAGCCACTCTCCATCCTTGATTCTTACAACTGCCTGTCCTGTCATTACGTCCTCCCCGCGATTCTCTTGACGCCGTTGAGCTTGCCTTCTAGGCTCATCTGCCCGGATTCGAAGTCCTTGCTCTCGATATCGGACCCGCCGAACATGGCCAGATCGAAGTTGCGATGCCATCTCGCCGACGCCTTGAAATCGGTCTTCTCTTCGAACTTCTTGCCGCGGCTGGACCTGGGTTTCATCCCGGGCGGGGTTATCGCAGACATGCCTTTAAGAAAAGACTCGCTGGTGGTGTCCTCCCGGTAGTTGATCGGGGCATTGACCCCGAACTCCTCATGATTGGCGTATTTACCCATTTTCGTTTCCTCCTTGCCACAGTTTCCGGTACCACTCCTTCTGCTCTTCTCCCGATACTTTCCGGTACCTCATGGTAGTGGTGATACTCTGGTGACCCAGGTGCTCCTGCAGCAGCCTGATACCGTCCCCCGAGTCATTCTGTTTGACCGCCATGACGGCAAAGGCGTCCCGGAGCCGGTGAGGGCTGACATTGTGCACCTTGCCGCTCTCGGAGTTGACTAGGCATGGCAGCCGGGCTTTCTCGGCACATTCCTTTACTATCTGCCAGGCCCGGTGGCGGCTCAAGCCAAAAATCAGTTTGCTTTTGGAGTTGGCTCCGCCTCGTCCCAGGTACTCTTTCAGCATTTTCATGGTTGCCTCATCTAGCGGCAGGACACGGAACTTACGGTGCTCTTTTTTATCGGCAACCGCCTTCTCCACCTTGCCTCCGCAGACCGGGCAAAACTTGTGCCCCTTCCCCAGCCTGGCGCTGCATTCCGGGCAAGAGAGCTTTATACGCTGCTTCAGGTGCTGGATGGTTACCAGTCCCTGCTTGAAGTCAATGTCGCTTGCTTTTATTCCCAGAGCCTCCGACACACGACAGCCGAGATGAAACAGCAACCGGATTAGCAGCCTGTCCCGCAGGTACTCCGCGGCCTGTACCAGCCTCTCGACCTCGTCCGGTTCCAGGTAGGCTTTCATTCCTCTTCGACTCCCTCACCCATATGCCTGGTCATCGGCATAATCATTCCCATCATCATAACCATCATCAGCATGGGCATCATTGACGTGAACATATCCCCGCCGCCCGTGTTTCCCGAGACAATGAGAACGTTGTCCTGCTCGGCGACGGCATTGGTATCTTCAATCCATACCCTCAAGCCGTAGGTCCCGTTGTCGATGCCGCCCAGGGACTTGGCGATGAGGATAAAATCCACCGTCCCGTTTCCATCAGCCGGAGTGGAAGATGCAGACAACTGTATTTCAGCCTGTCCCACGCAAGCGCTAACCAGGTGCTTACCGAAGAGATTGGTTGAGTACGGACCGGCCAGCAATTTTACGGTGGTATTTACCCCAACAACGTACTTGAAGGAGACGGTCACCCGGATCTTCTCCCCAACATTGAATGTATTAGGCTCTAAAGCCATCGGCGCTAAGGCAATATCGAGCGTCACTTCATCCTCCTACACCTTGGCGAAATCGGCGATCTTGAACTCCGTGATATTCGGCTGGACGCCGGCGATGGTCAGAGCGTTCTCATATCCAAACAGGTAGGGCGTGGTAGCTTCCCCGGCGATACTGGGGCTGCCGCCGAATATCTTGACATAGATATCGTCCCAGTTGGTGCCGATGCCTGTCGGGATAGTGAACGTATAGTAATCACTGACATTCGGAACTGACGGCGGAGAGGTCACCTGGGGAAGGTTAAACGTGGTCTTCTGCACCAGTTTCTCGTCAAATCCGAAAAGCCCGTTGACTCCCAGGCAATAGTATCCCGTTACTCCGGTGATCGCCGGCCCGGTGTACTTGAAAGATATGGTTACCTTGAGCCTGTCGCCGGGCGCTACGGCCACCTGCTTCGGCGCCGGGTTCATATAACCGAGCGGGATATAGACCCCGCCGGCCAGCGTATAGAATTTGGCAGAACCGGGATCATAAAATATACGCTGCCCTGTCTGCGGGTCGATGTACCACCCGGGTACAAGCAAGGCTTCCTCCGGCGGGTCGGAGCCATCCTGCAGCACTCGAATCGCCTTGAGTCCTAATTCCAGTGTTTTAAGTTCCATGTTCAACCTCCTAGACTCTATAGAAATCGGCTATCCGGAACTCGCTCACCTGCGGCGTCAGGGTAGCCAGAGCAACATACTTTGTCTTCTCGTCATCGAAATACCAGTAGCCGTCCGCGCCATACCAGTAGCTGTAGGCATGGATGGTTACCGCTTTGTTCGGCATGATGAAGTTGCCGCTGAAAGAGCGGATAGCTCCGCCTTCGACATTTGCGTTGTTTTCCGGGAAGGTGATGCCCGGCCAGGGCGTTACGCCATACTCCAGTGAGCCGCCCGCCATGACGCCGATCGCCGCCGAATAGGTGTTCTTAATCCTGACGGTAATGTCCACCCTTTCCCCAGGCACGGCCTGAGACGGGGCTACTATCTCGACTATCTGTGCGTACTGTGCCATCTACTACCCTTTCCTCTTACCTTGGCATTGACATTCCGAAAAGCGACCCCAATGGTATATACACCAGTGCCCGCCCCGCCTCATCCAGACCTGATACGTTAAAGCAACTCCCGACCACCCAGGTGGCTACTCCGACGACCATTACCAGCATCGCTCCCCACCAGGGGATCGGCGATATCTGGCGGGGTTCAGGGCTATTGCCGACCTTAAGACCACATGAAGGACACTCGGTCTGTCCAAGCGGGATGTTGACCCGGCAGTCCGGACAAAAGTAATACCGAATTGGCGTCCTGGGATGGGCAATAGCCCGCGACAGGGCGAAAGCCATAAACCCGGGTACATTCTTTAGTGAAGTCATGCCACTACTCCCTTTATCATCCCGAAGAACGTAGTCATCATCATGAGCGTGCTCATGGCGCCCGACATGTCCTGGGACGGTGCATTTACCTGGGCTACCTGGCCGAGCATCGTACCCATCGCCGGCAGTCCGAATCCGTAGTTGTTATCCTTGTTCACCGGCGCACTCTGCGGTTTGGTGGAGAAGTAAGGCGCAAACTGGCGGGCTTCCTTCCAGCGGAACTGCCATGCTTCACCGTATGCCCTGCGCCCGCTCTCCCACAGCAAACCGGTAAGCCCGGAGAGCATGGGAGCGGCAAAGCTGGTGCCTGACTTGGTGACGTACTCACTATCAGCTTTGTTGCTGGCCATCTCCAGGTTGGTGCCCCAGATGACAAAGTCCGGCTTAGTCTCACCCTG
>JAQTTS010000475.1 GCA_028710655.1 Dehalococcoidales bacterium | reverse complement strand
TCAGTGTGAAATTGTACGCCGGGTTAGAAGTACATTGAAAAGCAATGGGCACTGTTGTTGGCGCAGGAACACCACTGCAGTCACGGTAAAAAACAAACTTCACCAGGTAGTCATTTCCCCCCAGGCAGGTGAGTGTCAGGTCCATGGCAGCCAGGTGGGATGCCTTCACCGGATTGTGCAACATTCCCAGGCCAATAACTACAGCCAGCATCAGAATCAGTCTTTTCATGGGTTATCGGTTTTTATATGATAAGTACTTTCCTTGATTTACTTTGACTGAATACCATCCTCAAGGTTTAATCAGTCCAAAAATAAAAATAATTTAAATAAGAAACTGACCTGAACCCTTTTCCGGAAACAATCCAAAGAAGATTACAGGTCAGTTTCCCTGAAAAATGAAGATCAGAATCTTATTTATTTCCCCCGCAGCACCGTCACTGAACCGCTGTACTCCTTGAATTCCATTTCCCCTTTCCGCCTGTTCTTCAGGTAGAGGATGTAGAAATAGACACCGTCGGAGTTGTTTTTGGCATCCCAGAAGCTGCTGCTGTTATAGTTATCCGATTCGAATACCTTGATACCCCAACGGTTGTAGATCACCACCCGGCTCCCCGGATAGTTGTCAACACCGTCGATGTTGAAGTTGTCATTCGCTCCATCGCCATTGGGGGTAAACACGTTAGGGATCGTGATCGGGCAGGCGATCACCGTCACCAGCACCTCTGCATAGCATCCTCCACCCACATCCACCGAGTAGATGTATTCCCCGACGTCCTTGTCAGCCACCACGATCTCACGTGTGGTCTGGCCATCGGGCAGCCAATAATAAGTGTAGGTGTGGCCGGCAGGGGGCGCCGGGGCTGCCAGCGTCACCGTCTCATGGGTGCAGATGGTGGTGTCGGGGCCCAGGTTGAAGTCAATGATGTTTACCACACGGGTATCCGAGGCTTCACAGCCCGATCCCGGCTTATAGGTCACCGTCACCGAATAGGTGCCCGATTGTGACGGGGTGATCTCCTTGGTGGTGGCTCCATTGGACCAGGTGTAATGAGCGTTGTCAACCCCGGAGGAGACCACGAACGGTGTCTTGGCACAGGTGTCGTTCCCCAGTTCCACCAACGGGATCGGAACGATCTCAACGTAGATTTCGTCCGAGCCGGTGCAACGGGTCCCGTTGCCCCCGTCCACCATCACCGTATAGGTAGCCGTGGTGCTCACCGTGATGGTCTGGGTGGTGGCACCCGTACTCCATAGAAACAATGCACCTGGCCCGGCGTCAAGGGTGATGGTCTTCGGCTCACACACCAGGGTATCATTCCCCAGGTCGGGCTTGGGCAGTGGAACAACTGTCACCGTTGCCTGGTCAATGCCCGGGCACTGGATTGTCGTACCTCCGTCGTTGGTCTCGATCGAAACGATATGGACCCCGGGCGACAGGTTGGTGCTGTTGAGTGTGTAGCTGGTGCTGGACAAAGGTACACCTGTGGGTATCCCGTCCAGCTTCCAGATGTAGTTCACCGTCGTGGTGTCGGCCACTGCCGAAAAGGTCACCGATTCACCCTTGCACAACAGGGTGTCATGACCTATGTTCACACTCATACCACGCACCGTGATACAGTATGAGAAGGTCTGCTGCCCGTTGAACGGGCAGGCTCCGTCCTTGACCGTGGCAGTGAAGCACTTGGGCACGTTGCTCACATGTGAGGCGTTCGGCGTCCAGGAGAAGGTGGCATAGGCCGAGTCGGTGTTCTGGTAAAAGGTTTGAAATGTACCCCAGGGGATCCCGTTGTTCCAGGTGATCGAGAACTTCTCCGGGCTCCCAAGAACGCTCGGATTGTACACATCCGCATCATGGCCCCACATGGCGAACGAGATGCTCTTGCCCAGGCACAGCTCCACCGCATACGTCGTGTCGTTCACTGAATAGCCATGGGTCTTTGTCGTGTCCATACCACCAAGCTTGGGTATCTGGTTGTTGCAGGCCACCACGTTCACCTGAAGGTCGCGGAAGATCGTCCCGATCAGCGTGGGCACCCCGTTGATGGTGCGCCACTGCTCCACCTTCACTGCCATCGGGGAGATGATGTTCATGGTGGGGGTCATGCAGATGTCACCTGTTACGGGGTCAATGGTGATGGGCGGGTTGGAGGGTAATGGCTGGGTAGCCGAATAAGGCACAACCCAGCTTACGTAAGTGCCGTTGCCGTTTTGCGGGGTCACCATGGAATACACCAGAGAGTCCCCATCGGGGTCCACCGCACCATGGTTGTAGCATTGAGTCTGCCCTACACACATCATGGTGATCGGCTTGTTGGTGAAGGTAGGACTGCTGTTACAGGGAGCCTGCAGGTTGTTGAGAGTGGCCTCGATGTATCCCCCCTGGCTGGAGGAGTTCACGATGGTATTCGAGGGGTTCCGGCAACAGAAAGTGCCGGTACCCGGGTAGAAGATCTTCCAGTAATTGCAGGGGGGCAGGGTTACCTGTGCCTGGAACACATGTTCACGCACCCCATACAGGGAACCGCCCATACACTTGGTGGGCATGGCCGAGCAACTGGGGGTGATCTCATTGCCGCTCCCG
>JAQTTS010000474.1 GCA_028710655.1 Dehalococcoidales bacterium | reverse complement strand
AACCTCGACCCCCTTTAAGCTACGATCCCAGATACCGGAGTGGAGCATACCGTGTGCACGCGGAATCTGACGCGTCAGGGCAAGCAGCATCGCGATGGTATGCTCGGCGGTAGAGACGATATTCCCCTCCGGGGAGTTGACCACCAGTATGCCACGGCGGGTTGCTGCTTCGACATCGATATTGTCCACCCCCACCCCGGCCCGGCCGATGACCTGCAGTCTGCAGGCAGCATCAATAACGCCGGCGGTCACTCTGGTCTGACTGCGCACTATCAGCGCATCATAGCCGGCGATAATCGATCGCAGCTCCTCAGCACCAAGCCCCGGCCGCTCGTCAACCTCAGCATGCTGGCGCAGAATGCCGGCTCCAGCCGGCGCTATCGGGTCGGTAACCAGTACCCTCATCAGAACCCCCCTCTAAGCTTCTTAAAGGTCTCCATCAGGGCCTCCGGAACCACTCTCACGTCGGATATCACCGGCATGAAGTTAACGTCACCCTGCCAGCGAGGCACGACGTGGGTATGAACATGACTATCGATACCGGCTCCGGCCACCTTGCCCATATTGATGCCGACGTTAAAACCATCGGGGTGAAACTTCTCCCGCAACAGCTCCAGGCATCGACAGACTAAGACAAAGTGTTCATTACGCTCTTCATCATCGAGCTCATCCAGACCTCCCAGGTGCCGGTAGGGTGCTATCAGCAGGTGTCCGGGATTATAGGGGTAGGTATTCATAATAACGAAGTTCCTGCTGCCGCGGTGGAGAACATAGTTTTCCACATCACAGCCCCGGGCCGGTTTTTCGCACAAAATACAGCCCTTCGGTTTTTCCATCCTGATGTACTCCATACGCCACGGTGCCCAAATCTGCTCCATCCGGCTCTCCTTATCACAGAACTGATGCTATTTTAATCGACCAGACTTGAGCCGTCAAAGTCACGCCGCCAGCTTATGACATATCGTATCGATCACCGAGAGGAAAGCCCAGCCCAATGCCTTAAGCGCCATTATTATATCATACCGTAACCTGTGGACTACGCCGGAGTCATTAATATCATGGTACCGGCAAAGCAGTGGATAACTTCCCTCTCTTTTAACTATAATTAGCTATGGGGAAGAAACGATTTGACCAAACTCGATAGCATACTGCACCAGGTAAGCCGCCCGGCCCGCTACAGCGGGGGCGAGTGGAACAGTATCATCAAGGACTGGGATAAGACCGTCATCCGGGTCGCCCTCTCCTACCCGGACCTGTATGAAATAGGCATGTCCGCCCTGGCGCTGCCCATCCTCTACGAGCTTATCAACAGCCGAGACGACGTCCTTGCGGAAAGAGTCTATGCCCCGTGGCCGGATATGGAAGCGGCAATGCGTAAGCAGGGCATCCCTCTCTTCAGCCTCGAGTCCAAGCGTCCGCTCAAAGATTTCGATATCATCGGCTTTTCTCTAGGCTACGAGCTGAGCTATACCAATGTGCTGAATATGCTGCACTTAGCCGGAATACCGGTACTCGCCGCGGAGAGAGACGGCAGCTACCCGTTAGTAATCGCCGGCGGATGCTGCGCCCTCAACCCGGAGCCGATGGCCGACTTCATTGACCTATTCGTAATCGGGGAAGGAGAAGAGATAGTCCCGGAGATGCTCGATAGCCTGCGGGAGGGAAAAGTGAACGGGGCCAGCAAAGAAAGCCTGCTGCGCCGTCTGGCCGCCATACCCGGAATCTACGTACACGGGCTGTACCAGGTACAATATGATGTCAGCGGGCTGTTCAAAGAGATCACCCCTACTACCGCCGAGGCCAGGCCCCGTATCGAACGGCGGATAGTAGGCAAGCTTCCCCCACCACCTACCCGTCCGGTGGTTCCCTATCTTGAGGCGATTCATGACCGCGGCGCAATAGAGATACAAAGGGGCTGCAGCCGCGGTTGTCGCTTCTGCCAGGCAGGAATTCTCTACCGCCCGGTACGCGAACGCCCTCAGGAAGAGGTGATATGGGCACTGGGAGAGCTTATTGCTAACTGCGGATACAGCGAGGTCTCCCTGGTCTCACTAAGCTCGAGTGACTACCAACACATTGACGAGCTGGTAGAAAGACTCTTCAGCCGTTATCAGGCGGACAACCTTGTCCTGTCGCTACCCAGCCTGCGTATCGACAACTTCTCGGTAAGACTGCTCGACTCCTTGGCTGCCCATAAGAAGACGGGGCTCACCTTTGCTCCTGAAGCGGGCAGCGAAAGACTGCGCCAGACCATTAACAAGAATACCAGTGATGATACCATCCTGGAAACGGCCGCCGAGGCCTTCGCCCGCGGCTGGAGCGGCCTCAAGCTCTACTTCATGCTCGGCCTGCCTACCGAGACCACCGCTGACATTGAGGCAATAATCAGGCTGGCAGACCGCATCAGCCTTTTGGGGAGAACGACAAAGGGGAGAAGACCCCAGATCAGAATCAGCCTGTCCACCTTCGTCCCCAAGCCCCACACGCCCTTCCAGTGGGTCGCCCAAGAAAGCGAACAGCAGCTATGCACCAAGCACGAATTACTCAAACAGGGCCTGCGCCGTAAGGATGTCCACCTCTCATGGCAG
>JAQTTS010000473.1 GCA_028710655.1 Dehalococcoidales bacterium | reverse complement strand
AAACAGTGGAATTTCCTCTCTGCCTGTCGGAACTCGCATACCAGTAGTCTGGAACCGTAGTTCTCCCAGACATCCCACAGGTATGCTTCCCGAAAAGTGAGGCCCGACGGGTTTCCATCTTGTGTTGTGGCCTCTTTCCGTGCACTAATTTTACCTCTTACTTCCCCATCACGAGGATGCTTATGAGTGAGGTGAAGATTACCTCTCCTCATTGCTATTTGTACCATCTTTCCACTCCTTTCATTTCATAGGGGCAAGATGTAGGCCCCAAGTCTTAGGTTAAACAGGAGATCCCTGCAACCTTTCCAAATCTCCTTGTCATTCCCGCGAAGGCGGAATCCATAAAGTACAAGGAAACTTGGAAAGCTCCCCAAGATGATAAGCATAGTGCTTAAAATCTTAGAGACTGCCTTTGCGAAGTAGAAAGAAGTACAAAGGACTTTTTGAAAGAACTCTTTGAAGACCCACCCTCGCCCTGCTTTCGCAAGACACGCTCAAAGTTTCGGGAGCGCTCCGTCAGCACCAACCGTACATAAGGTGCTAATTGGGTATCACCAAAGGCGGCCCTTTAGTGTGTCTTCAAAAAGAATTCTTTTTATGCCAGGCCTGCCTGCCGCAGGGCCTGAGCCATTGGATTGTCGGGATTCACCTCATTGGCTAGTCCCGGCACCTCGCCCTCTGCCAGCTCACGCCAGCGGATGGCCAGGTTCCAATGACCGTACTTATTGAACAGCCACACCTCGAGAATCCCTCCCTCTAGGGGGGAAGCCTCAATGAGTTGAGCTGCCCGGTTGGCGATCGTGGCAGTGGCGGTGCTGGTACCCTTGTCCAGCGACTGCAGACTTCGCTTCAGCCACGAATTATCCACCCGTTCCTCATTTGTGCGCTCGTCCCATACCGTCTGGTTTCCGCTGACAAATTGCCCATCTTCGGAAACCAGCAAGTGGTACTCAAGCGTCTGAGGAAGGCGGCGGAACACCTTGGATTTTTGCAGCAACACAGCCGTTGCTGCTTCCACAAGCTTTTCCTGAGCCTGCCCGGCTTCGGCGTTTAGGCCAAAGCTGTTTGGCTCTAGGCCAAGCTCTTTTTCCACCTCCGACACTGCAGCCAGTTGTTCTGGTGTGCAGCCCCCCACAGGTAGCTTTGCCACTTCGCCGGTGCGTCCGCCACTCCAGGAGAGGGCAAGCTCTTCGGCTTCCACCAGCCGCCAAAAGAGGCTTCTGGTGTGGCGCTCATTGCCAACGCGGTCAGGTTCCCTGCAAGTGCTATCGGGTCTCACAACCCAGGCATCACAGTTACCTGCAGCGCCTTGGCGGCGGCGTCCGCGTTTCCAGTTGACCAGCACTTCGCCTACTTCTTGGCGACGGCCAAGCTCCAGCAGTTCCGGTTTGAGTTCGGTTTCCAGTCTGAGAAGAAAGGCAGAAGCCTTGTCTACCCAGTACTGGCGTCCCCAACCGGATCCGCCCTCTTGGTAGCCGAACTGCTCAAGCAACCTTTCGGCATACTCAACATCTTTCGGCGTGGCAAATTCAGGGAACCACCGTTCTTCCGGCGAGCTTTTCCACGGATCCGGCTTCACGATAGCCCTGATTCGCTCTGCCAGCTCCTCCGGCGAAGTTGGGTCTTTTTGACCTTCCGGCCAGTAAACCACCAACTCACCTTCTGCGAGAGCTCCCGGAATACCGTACTTTTCCGCGTAGAGCCGATTGATTACCCGTACCGCCCTGCTGGCAACTTCATTGGGCAGGTACGGATTAGTACCTCCGATTTGTTCAAACTCCATCACAGTAAGACCGTGAGGGATTCCCAGCATCAGTTGCCCTACGCGATCAGCATCCTCGTCCACCACCCACAAGCCACCCATGCTTTGGAACTTGGGCACATGGCTAATGATGTGAGCGAGAAGCTTTTCCGCATACTGCTCACCTGCTCCGCTCTGCAGGTTCCAGTGCTTAACTGCACGGCTAATAAGCTCTTTAGCCGCTTTTTCAACAGCCTCGCGTGTGGCCATGCCTCGCACGCTAATCACCGCACCCACTCCCTCCCGACCGGTTTCTCTGTGAAACTCGTCGGTAGCGGTCTGAAGGAATGGTGACCACACTGTGAGAGAAACTCCGCCGCGTCGGACACTCTCTGTGTGCGAGCTGTCTCCGGCCATGTAGCCGTCAGTAGATTCCCATGAGCCACCCACGCGGTAGGTGTCTACCCAGTTGGTTACCTTAAACTCCACTTTGGGCATTTCGCCCGACATATGGAGCCTTCCGGCAACCTGGCGGTCCAATTCCGCCCTTTTTTCCGCCACCTCTGCGTCGAAGTCCCAGTTCTTGCCTCCACCAAAGCCGCGGTCGGGGTTTTGGTAGATGCGGATTCGTACTTCCACATTACCCCAGGGGGTTTCCACCAACACCGGTTGTTCCACCATATCGTCCTTCTCATTGATACGGGGAGATTGTGGTGTTGCTTTGCAAGTGATCGTCACTTGCACCGGGGAGCTAAACGATACTTCTGCAGCACCCTTTTCCGGAAGGACTTTGTAGGAAGGTCCTCCATACTTGGCGCGCGGGTTCATTTGCTCCCAACCCACCACC
>JAQTTS010000472.1 GCA_028710655.1 Dehalococcoidales bacterium | reverse complement strand
TGAAAGGAGCTCCGGTTATTGGAGGAAGCAAGAGTCATAGCTCTGGTTCGGGCCGGTGAGGCTGATGCCTTTGCGGAAATCATCGGGCATTACCAAGCTCCCATCATCCGCTATCTCTACCGTATGACGGGGGATTACGAGATGGCCAAAGATTTAGCACAGGATACATTCATCCAGGCATACAAAGGAATTCTGAAAACCGATGCCGAGCTTTCTTTCAAAGCGTGGCTTTACCGCATCGCCACCAATAACGCCCTACAACATCGCCGCCGGAAAAAGCTGCTGCCTTTCATCCCATTCACTGCTAAAGAACATGATATGCCTGACTCGAAAAATCAGGCTGATTGTACGGGCGAGTCGCTGGCTCTCCACGAAGCCTTGTTAAAGGTACCTGAAGAGCAGCGTACTTGCCTGGTGCTTCACTTCGTAGAGGGATTCAAATACAGGGAAATTGCCGAGACTCTAGGCTGCTCGGAGGATGCCGTGCGTAAGCGCGTGGCCAGAGGCAAAAAGCTGTTCATCAGCGCGTACAACCGGGAAGGAGGTGGGGCATGAACTGTAAAGACTTCGAGGAACTGCTGTCGGCTTATGCCGACGGTGAACTCCCCAGGACACAACGGGAGTTTATCGAGGAGCACCTGTCCAGTTGCGCCAACTGCCGGGCAACCCTGTCGGAATTCGAGGCGGCCGGCCGCCAACTCTCTTCGCTCCGGAATGTACCCGAAACCCCGGATATAAGAGCAGCTGCGTTATCCAAGATAAAAGCGACAGGTGCACCATCCAGGAAATCTATAAGACGCTGGCTGCGCCCGGTCACGGCGGCGGCTGCCATTGTGGCTGTCATTGCCATTATGCTAGTAGCCCAGCCATGGGGTGTGGAGTCCCCAGAGGCGATGGCGGCATCCATCGTGCGTAACAGCCCCGAAGTCCAGATGGCGTTAAACGGGGAAGAGATAAAAGAAGTCGAGGTGACCACCAAGGTAGTTGATGAAGAGAACAACGTCCTGATGGTGCTGGTCAGGACCGAAGGTAGAACCGTGGCCGCCGAAGTTAATCTGGAGACGAAAAAGATTACCGAGATAGTGCGGGTGGATGTTCCCGATTTCCAGCCGGGAGACGAGCAGAAGGCTATCGACATCGCCAATGCCAACCCGGAAGTCCAGGAACTTCTCGCCCGGGGCGGTGTTATCAGCGAGGTGCAACTCGCTCATTCCATTGATATTGCGCAGAGCGTCGGCCCAGATGGGAGCATCCGTAAGGAAGGAGCAGGCAGAACTATGGCGCTACTGCCCGTGGAGTTCGACGGGCAGGAGTGGCATATCGTGATCGACCTTCAGGAAGGTACGGTGCTCAATGTTTCCCGCTCGCAGCCGTCAGCTGCCATGAAAGTCGTTAATATCAGCCAGTTCGTAACCAGGTTCGTAGCGCCGGTCTTACTGTTTCTTGGCATCTTGCTTGTATCAGGGCTTTCTTTTGGCTACAGACGGGCTAAGATAATAGCGGGCACCGCGGCGCTGGCGCTGGGTATCATCGGTCTGTTTATGGCTTTATACAGCCTGTCGTCCATATGGTGGCGGCAGGTATTGTCAGTCGGTATTCCTGCGGTGGGGCTTATCATCGGCATAGCTGATTTAAGGCAACGGGGTCGCCGACGCTGGATGCCCATTACAGGAATAGTCCTTTGCTCGCTGGCGCTGTTGCTGGTCTTCTTAAACGCGATTATGTTGAATATCAATAATGTGCCCGGGGAGAACATCGTCCGCGTAATTGGAATGGCTGTCGTTATCGCCGGCATCATCGCTTACGCATTCAAGGAGCAAATTATGAAAATACATTTTTCAGGAAGGTGGTTGAGACCGGCCGCAGTTGCCCTGGCGGCGATTGTTGTTCTTATTGTAGCGCTGGTGCAGCCCTGGAGCGTCAATCCGCAGGGAGTTATCGCCAAGGCATACTCGGCGACGGAGGGACTGCTGTCTTACCGGGCCACAATTTCGGGCACAGGTTCCGAGGGGAGAACTCTTGATTCCGTTATCGAGTTCGCTTTCCCTGACCGCTTCCGCGTCAGGATTACTTCAGATGGCGAGACAGATGAATTCATTGTCGTCGGCGACAAGCAGTATGTGAAAAGCGGTGATATGTCCAGAAACATGATAATCGCTTTTTCACGTTCAGCCTCGTCTATGCTCAGCAAGGAATCGACCCTGAAACTAATCGACTCGCTTACCGACATCCGGACATTACCCGATGAAAGGATTAAGGGCGTCGATAGCTATCACTACAAGGGAAGATATGATACGGAAAAGATGATAGAAAGAGAGAAAGCCAGACTGGCAGAGATGCAATCGCGCATGGATGCCGATGACTACGAGAAGATGATGGAGGGGCTGGAAAATTCCCTTAATGTCAACACTGAAATCGAGCTATGGATAGGTAAAAACGACAATCTTATTCGCCAGATGATACAGACCACGCAGTATCCGGATGGTGATGGTCAATTGCAGACTACAAGCACCACGATGGCCTTCTACGATTTCAATGAGCCGATTATCATCGAACCGCCGCTGGATGCCGATGGCGAACTGCTGGAAGGATGGCA
>JAQTTS010000471.1 GCA_028710655.1 Dehalococcoidales bacterium | reverse complement strand
CGATCGAAGCTTCGGCCAGCGATACCGCTGCGTTCTCGAAACAAACTGGTGCGACTATGTCTATTGGCCAGGGTACCGTTACCGTCAACATTGACGCTGCGTACAACCCTGCCTCTCAGAGCTATGTCAAGGGAACTACGAACAAGCTGATGTCAGCTTTCAAGTTCTCGGCTGGTTCGACAGAAGGCATCAGGGTGACCAAGCTGAAATTAAAGCTTAACGACGGTACGGGTACAGCCACCGATGTTTCCAACATCACGCTGTGGGACGGTTCGACCCAGATCGCGGGACCCGTTTCCTTGATTGGTGATTATGCCACTTTCGGCTCAAACACCATCGGTTACGATTCAACCGGTTTGTTTGATGTCGCGAAGTCAAGCAATAAGACCATCCAGGTAAAGGCAGATATCCCGACTGGAGCGACGACCGGCAACACGGTTGATTTGGACATCGCGGCTTTCGGCGACATGTGGATTGATGGCTTGGATTCAAAGTACGACTTGACATTAACTGCCGCTAATCTGACTTCAGGAAACGCCAACACTCACACTGTTTCAGCTTACGGTACCTTGACGATCGCCTTAGCGTCTCAAACTCCGGCTGCTCAAACCTATATCAAGGGTTCGACCGCCGTGGAAATGCTGAGGTTTGACCTCACGGCTGGTTCCGGAGAAGACATGTCTGTTTCTTCTCTGACGATCGACCTTTCCGATGAGGCTGCAGATTCCGCCGATTCCGGCGACTTCACCAACGTCAAATTATTGAAGATGGACGGCACTCAGTTGGGTTCAACTGTGGCCTCTCCTTCAAACGAAGCTGCGTTCAGCTTCAACTTGACGGTTCCTGCTTCAGAAACAGTTACCTTAAAAGTGGTGACTGATATTCCGACCAGCACTGGTCTGACAACTACCGGTTATTTCGTCATGGATGATGCAGCTGATATTACCACCACTGGTGGTTCTTCGGCTGCCGACATTGCCGAAACCGGTTCTGCTACAGGAAACACGATGACTATCGGTGAGGGTTCTTTAACCATTTCTGCTGCCGCCACGCCTGGCGACCAGAACGTGATTATCGGCTCTTCCGAAATACCCATCGTCGGCTTAGTGATGACCGCTGGTTCAGCTGAAGACGTTAGAGTGACCAGGATCAAATTGACCGCCTGCTCCAAAGAAGTGCACGGTCAGAACACCGACGGAGAGGATGTTTACAGCGGTGACCAGAACGACCTGAGCAATATCGCGCTTTACGACGGCTCAACGAGGTTGACCAACAAGAAAGGATGGGATTCCTCCACGGCCACGACCGTAACCTTTACCGCTTCTGACTTCTTGAACTCTCAAGGTATAACCATTACCAAGGGATCACAGAAGAGCATTACGGTAAAAGCCGATATTCCTTCGACCGGCACAGCTGATCAAGCAATCACGCTGGGTATTTCCAGCACTTCAGACGCGACTGGCAAGAAATCAACCCACGTCACTTTTGTGGGACTTTCTTCCAACACCACACCGACGACCACTCTGAGCTATCCTGACAACATTGGTGGAGTCAACTTCACCACGAGCAGCGCTCAGGACACCTACATCAATTACACGACTCTGAAGGGATTTGGTACGCTGACATTAGCTGCAGCGCCCGACACCCCAGAATCAGCGATTGTGACCGTTGGTGCCAGTGGAGTGGGCAAAGCTGATGTTGTCTTCTTGAAGGTTGACTTTACGGCTAACCGAGAAGATATCGACATCAAGACGCTCAGCGTTGACAGAGTGTACAGGGGCGATGCCGATTTCACGGCCATCAGTCTCTGGGATGGAACGACCCAATTGGGCGTAGACCAAACCTTGGTCAATTCCGGCCAGGACAACTCTTCTTCAACGTTCAGCTTCCCGTCTGGTTCTTACTGGAGGATACCCGCTGGTACGACCAAGACTTTAACCATCAAGGGTGACCTTAGTGGTGTAAAGACAGTCGATGCTGGCGGCACTATCACCGGCGACGCACCGAAGATTTGTTTGGCTTCAAGCACGGTGGCGCAGGGAGTAAGTTCCGGCACGGCGATCAGCGCTAACACTGCGGCGATTTGCGGCAACTACCAAGTTCTCCACAAATCAAAGCCCACGGTAGCTGCGGCCTCCTTACCGACGACCACATTAGGTTCCGGTGAGAAGACGTTATACCGATGGACCGTTACCGCTGACAGCAAGGGAGCGATCGGATGGATGAAGGTTATCTTCGACATTTCCGGTTCCGTCCACATTGACAGCACTAATATCGGTACGATTGGTTACGGAGGCGGTACATTAATTGCCTCTGCCGATTCGACCAAGAGCACCAGTTCTATTGGTGTCTTCATGGGCACAAGTTCTACGGCTGACGCAGGTATTGCTTACAAATTAATCGCTACCAGCTCGTTGAAAGTTTACAACGTGGCTACGGGCGATGAAATTACAGCAAGCACTACTGTTGCGGGTATTGGCCGCGGAGTCTATGTCTGGAACGAATTCACTGGAGGAGCCAAGATCGTCTTTATTGCCGCCACCGAGCAAGTTATCGCTGCCGGCGAAACCAAGACGTACGAGTTGAAGGGTAATCTT
>JAQTTS010000470.1 GCA_028710655.1 Dehalococcoidales bacterium | reverse complement strand
GGATGCCGATATAAGCAACGTACATGCCCGCTAATATGCAACCGGGTATCGCCCCGGCAATCCACAGCTGACCGATGGGTACCCTGGCCAGCATTCCGTAGAGAACGAAGACCAGACTGGGAGGGATGAGGTAGCCCAGGCCGCCGCCAGCCTGAATAAGTCCGGTCACTATTGACTTATCGTATTTTCTCTTGAGCATAGAGGGTAACGCGATAAGTCCCATGGCCACCTGACCGGATACGCAGGTTCCCTGTACGGCGCCTATTAAGGCACAAATGCCGATGCTTCCCATACCCAGCCCGCCCTTAACACCTCCGGCCCACTTGTATATCATGTTGTAGAGGTCATCCGCCATTCCCGACCGGGCCAGCATGTAACCCATGAAGATAAAGGCCGGGAAGGAGAGCATGACGTCCCAATATATCATGCCAACGGTGTTGAAGTGCGGCATCATTACGCCGCCTGTGCCCCAGAGGGCCATGGCGGCGACAGTGGCAACAGCACCGACAAGGAGAAAGACCTGACGACCGGTGGTAAGCAACGCCATCATACCGGCGAACATCACAATGGTAATCAGCATTACATTCATTCTAGTCGCCCGCCTTTCCGAACCGGTCGTGCTCTTTAGCCGCTCGCTCAGCTCGGGTGGGGATTGGTTTACCCCGGATGGTAGCGACGTCCCGGATCAGGTTAGCTACCGCTTGAAACAGCAGGATGATACACCCTGCCGCGATACAGCCTTTAAGTGGCCAGAGGGGAGGACCCCATATACTTTTGGTATGCTGCCCCGTGGCAAAAGAGTCGAAAGTAGAGGTCAAGGCAGTTACTGCCATCACAGCAATGTAGATAAAGAGAACAAAGGTACATATATCCATAATGGCCTTTTTCCGCGGAGACCACCGGGCGTAGAAGGCATCCATTCTGACATGCTCATCCTGAAGCAGGAGGGGCCCTCCGGCCAGAATTAAAGCTGCCGTCATCGTGAACATGGCCAGTTCGTAGGCTTCAATACTGGGGGCATTCATGGCATGCCTTACGAACACCGCATAGGCCAGGATAACTATGATTGCTATCGAAGTCCACCGTAATCCTGTCCACATCTTCCACACGAACGACTCAACAGCCATTACATAAGCAATCAACGGTTTTGGCATTCAAGATCTCCTCAAAGGATTACAACACAACCACACCCCACCCCCGACCCAACTAAGCCCGGGGGTGGGGTCTATCTCAAAAAATCGAGATAATTATTTTGTTAAGCTAACTGGCCAGTATTAATGGCCGTACCATGCTGCTTCTTCCACTTCAGCACGGAAGTCCTTGATTATCTGAACTGCCTGGGCACATAAGGCATCCCTCTGCGCTACGATGTCGAGATAGTCCATACCATGACCCCGTAATACCTCGATATCTTCCTCGGGAAGGAAACAGATTTCCTGGAAGGAGCCGTCGGTTCGGTACTTGTACTCGCCATGGGCCCTTATCGTTTCGTTCCACACATCAAGGTGCATGACTCCCTCTTTGATAATCTGGCGAATGTCGTCGGGCATGCTGGCCCAAACATCCGGATTAATCAGGTAGGCAACATTACAGACATCAACAAAGGGCGGGTCCCAGAGGTACGGAGCAACCTCATTGTTGCCGAACTGTACGATCTCATCGGCGCCGGACCAGCCGAAACCGTCCATGGCACCGGTCTGGATGGCCAGGTAGACATCTGCGGGAGGAGTAGGCATACAGGCAACACCGACCTGCTCATAAGGGTAGGCATGCTCGGCCAGCAGCTGTATTCTCTGTCCCTTCATATCCTCAAGAGAGTAGGCCGGTTTTGAGGAACAAATCTCCAGAGGGTCATGCAGCGAGGGGCCGATGTAGACCAAGCCCTGGTCCTCGTAGGATTGGGCGAAGAGGTCCATCAAGCCGCGGTGGTAGATGAGCACCCTGAACTCTATCGCATTCTTGGTGGCGAAGGGGGCACCGCATTCAATGGTCCTCAGCTCGGTGGCCGTACCCATCAGCGGGTACCACTGCAGCATATCGATAGTACCGGCCTTGAGGGCGGGAATCTCTTCCTCGGAGGGCATAATCTGACCACCGGCATACCAATCGAAGGTGACTCGGCCACCGCTCATCGCGGTTATGATATCACAGCACTGCTCGATCGAGTCCCTCTGTACGATGGAGGCGCCCTGCGGTGAGATACCTCTCAGGTGCCAGGTCTGTCCTTCGACAGCCGGTTCCGGAGTGGTTGGTTCTGGTGTTGGTGTTGGTTCTCCCGGGGTAGGAGTGGGCGTCGGTTCTGGTGTGGTCGGTGTTGGGGTCGTGCAGCCGCTTAGCATCGGGATGCTGACTGCCAGCACCGCTACCAGACTAACACCGGCGATTAACTTTAGTAGTCCTTTGCTCTTTTTCAAATAGAATCTCCTTACTGTAATTTCTCTCTAATTCTAGGTCGTGATAGCTTTTTACGATAGGCAACACCCCCTCAATTATCTATACTTACTCTTACTTACTTTACTATTACGCAATCAACAGGTCAAGCTCAAGAGAACCTGCCGTACGAAGAACTGGCTCCTGACTCTCTAAGAAACAGGCAACT
>JAQTTS010000469.1 GCA_028710655.1 Dehalococcoidales bacterium | reverse complement strand
ACCGATGATACTGCCGAAATAGGTCACACTGGGAGCGCTCAGCCTGGTAGCCGAGAACTCATATCTGACCCGTGCATATGGAAGTGTCATGCCGTCCTCCCTAAATTATTTTCATTTTAAAACAACTGTGCCATAATCCGTTCCGGGTATACTGATATCCGGTGTGGATTAACACGGCTTACGGAAGTAGTATAGTGGATGTCAGTTTAAAAGTCCAAGAAAAAAGGAGGTGTCCATGAAAAAGTTTATGCCTGGTTTCCTGTACAGCAAGGACGGTACCGGACTTGCCATGGGGAGGGTCATGACAACGGTCACTTTTCTTATCCAGGCGGCATACTGGATCCTGCCACTGTTCATGGGGGATAATGCTCCCAAGGCACCTGAAATGCTGGATGAGGTCTTTAATTCACTATTGATATACGAGGGTTACAAGAAAGTAAGGTATACTCTCCAGGAATATGTCAATACCGATAAAACTAAACCGGTGGAGAATGTTCAATGATGGGATGGATAACTTCCCTTTTCGGAGGGGCTGGCCTTACCGCCGCCATGAAATACATACTGATAGCCCTGGCTGTCGTTATAGCCCTTCTGGTTACAGCTGTGGGTATTGAGTACGCTATCATAAAAAGCCTCCAGGCAGACAAGGTTAAACTGACCGCCGGTCTGGCCGAGTGTGAGCTGAAGAAGGCGGAGACCGCAAGGGTCATAATAGACAAGGACGCCGCCCTGGCGGACCTGCAGAAGAGGTGCACCGACTGTGCCGGGCAGACAATGCGTAACATAGAGGAATGTATAGCTTTTACCGAACTCCTGAAGAAGGGGTGCGCCGCCCAGACCTCAAGGTGCGAGTCCGGCTGGAGAGAGTGCGAGGAAAAACTTAAGAACTGCGGAGGTGGTGTAAATGAGGACTGTGAAGATTCTATTAAGCGCAGGATTACTCCTTATCTGTACGTCCTGCCTTAGGAAGTACACCTGCGCCGAGGCAGTCATACACTGTCCGGGATGCAGGGCGGGGAGTACGGAGTTCATAGACATACCTTATAATATAATGGACTGGTCACTGCCTCAGGCGTGCTACCTGCTGATCCAGCAGTCGGATGCCAAACAGATCACGGGCGGAGGAACCCCTTCCCTTGTCATGCAGGACATGATCATCGAGTACCGTGCCTGCACCGACCGTACCCTGAACGATAACTTTAAGCGTAAGGCCTGCCTGACCTCCCTTGAGGAGCGGAGCGCCTCCAACCGCAAAGCCGCTGAAGCATACTGTACCCGGAGAGGGTACGTCTTTGAAGAAAGCCGTCAGGTCTGCGTTCTTCCGCCGGAGTGACCGCACCTTCTAAAATTTGTTATAAGTAACTGTACAGATTATTCAGGTCATGCGGGTAAAGCCCGCTTCAGATAATCCCCTGCAAAGAAACTAGCGGTACTTACCGTCTCACGGATCCGCAGCGACACCTCCGGTCCAGCCCGGCGGATCCCGCTGCAGATCCTGCAGACTACCAGTCCGCTGCGTACACGTCTGTCCTGAGGAGGGAGTATCCGCTCCCTCCTGCTTTTACAGGTCACGCAGGTAAAGCCTGCTCAAGATACGGCCTCCGATAAGGTTACGCTCCCAGCTCGAGCCAGTCACGATCACCCGTTTGGCAGCCTGGAGTCTGCCGGTCCGGCCGATCGTTAGCCGAGCTGGGAACTCAACTCTTCGTTTCTGTCCTGAGGAGGGAGTATCCGCTCCCTCCTGCTTTTACAGGTCACGCAGGTAAAGCCTGCTTCAAGATACGCGCCCTCTAAAGTCAGGTAACCTGGTACAGTAGAGTATCCCGGCGCGCCGGGACCCTCATCCGTACCAGGTTCCCTGTCACTCTTCGTTTCTGTCCTGAGGAGGGAGTATCCGCTCCCTCCTGCGTTTACAGGTCTCGCGGGTAATGCCCGCTTTTGAAATAGAAAGATCGTAACCCTGCCCGGTTCCGGAGGCTGATGACTCCGGCCCCTTCAGGCAAATGCGCCTGAAAGGCCGATATCATCGGCCTCCCACCGGAGACGGAAGATTACACAGGGACCCGCCGCGTTCCTCGGCGGGTCCACTGTTTCATCTCATCCTGACTGGAGGGGGCTTACGCCCTCTCCCGCTTTTACAGGTCACGCGGATAAAGTCCGCTCGAAATACACAGCTCTGCAAGGCGGGAACCGCTGGTAACGCTCTAGGACGGTGGGAAAATCCGGGCAGGCCCGGCACCTTCCCAACCTTTCCTACAGCTCTACCGGGTTACCTGCTACGGCTGATCCTGACTGGAGGGGGCTTTCGCCCTCTCCCGCTTTTACAGGTCACGCGGATAAAGTCCGCTCTGCATATCGCATCCTCAAAGCTGGAAACTTCCTGCACTCGAACGACGACCGGCCTTCTGCCGGTAGTCTTATCAGTGCTGCAAGTTGCTGCGCACACGATCCTGATAGGAGGGAGCTACCTCTCCCTCCTGATTTCTACAGGTCACGCGGGTGAAGCCCGCCCGTAATATACCGGCCGTACAGGCAAGAACAATGACATTGTTTTCAGCAGGTACGCTGCACGTCCTGCCG
>JAQTTS010000468.1 GCA_028710655.1 Dehalococcoidales bacterium | reverse complement strand
CCCATGTGGAGCAAAAAGGAGTAGCCATATGCAAGAAATAAAGTTCCGCCAGGCACTGATGGTCGCTGGGAAGTTTACCGGCTGGCATTACTGGGGCTTCATCGACGGGAAATTCGTTAGTCCAGCCAGAAGCGATGACGAGTTTGCCTCAACCAAACCAAAGTATAACCAGCAATTCATAGGGCTACCTGATAAGGATAACAAAGAGATTTACGAGGGAGATAGACTCTACGATGGACGAGGTTATTATCGGACTGTCCATTTTGTCGCAGCAAGAACCGGATGGCATGCCGGTAACCTCCGTCTGACGAGAGTATTAGCCTCGAATCTCGCTGTTGTCAGTAACGTCATCGAGAACCCCGACCTTCTGAAAGGATAGTATGCCAAACTGTCGCGCCTGCGGTAAGGTATGCTCTGACTGGCACGAGCTTGCCCTGCATATCGCTACCAGTAAAAAGGGGCACTGGGCCGGGAAGAAGTGGGCTGCTAAAATTCTCATGGTCAATACCCTGTCACCGGAGACCCGCCGCGAGAAGAGGGAAGCCCCGGTTGGGCCGAGACCGGACTGGTCCCAAGCTGTCTATCAACTATCTGGGAATGAGAAGAGGGTGAAAACGATATGCCCGAAGTGTAAACGCTTGAATGAGCAAGTTTTGCCGGTGGAGTTCGCCGAAAGCCCGGTGGCGTGGCGGGCGGGCAAGGCCATGGTGATATTCTGTAGACTGTGCGGGAGAAGAGAGCATGCCCAAGAATAATCACGTATGCCACGACTGCGGTGTTTCGGAAGGCGGATACCACCTGCCCGGCTGCGACATGGAGAGGTGCCCCTTCTGCGGCGGGCAACTGATATCCTGCGACTGCTGCTACCAATTGCTGCATATTGATGTCTCAGAAGGGACGTGGGCATATTCGCACGGGCTAACCCCGGAGCAGGAGCGTGCCTTTGATAATCTGCTGGGGGAGAAGGGGCGTATCCCCTACGTTCAACCGATTATCCTGTGTGCTCTCTGCGGGAAGAAGTTCCCCAAGTTTTTCTCCGATGATGATTGGGAGAAGTACATCGTCCCAGAGCTACAGGACAAGGTGCTTTGTATGCCCTGCTACAAACACCAGCAGAGGTTGTTCCCCGATGGCTGGCGGCACGCCCGACCACACCGGGGAGCAATCGTAAAATAAATTTTGGCTCAATTCGTGCCACCCTATTGACAAAATGGCACATCGAGTTTAGAATATTTAAGGTTATTCGTCATAACCAGCGGTAGATTACATCGAAAGGAGTAAGGTAGAGTCGTGGTACAACCGCCTTCCACCAACAATCAGTTCCTCACTACAGATACTCCCCTAGCAGCTTACCTTGTCCAAGCAGGGCATGAAGTCATCGGCATTCTCTATGAACCCAAACACAATGGCAAACAGCGGGGCACCTATGTATTCAGGGATTCCCCTGAATTACATGAGCTTGTCAACCTGTTCAACCGGGGTGAAGCAAAAGTTAACGTAGCCCTCTACGAACATGCCAAGTCCAGCCTGATTGACAGAATTATGAGGGGGCTACAGTAGATGCGCAAATACACCGTGGACATGTTCTTCGCGGACCATGACGTGCTAGTTACCTTAATCCCTGTTTGCCAACAAATAGAGATTCCCATCGAAGAGTGGCCTGCCTTCCATATCGGAGGCTCAATTTATCATCTCAATCCCAATAACCCCACCGCTGATACCGTTGCTTACTTTAGCGACAAGTACGGGGTATATGCACGTGACTACTCGACCCGCTTTCTCCGTACTATATGGTTTATAATCGACCACAAAGCCGCCTTAATGAGAGATGGACTGGCACTACCCGACTCTATTGATGACTTACTGATAAAAGTCATATTAGAATCATTCCGAGACCCTATCCCCCCTTGTCTTTTTCCTCAATCCTTACTTGATGATGGTCTTGCCGATTTTAACTATCCCCATGTCATAGCTCTCGTCAAAGGAGCAACAGGTGGATAAATCCGCATACTGGGTTCGCCATGATTCCAACGCCAGTCAAGACCCAAAGATTGTGCAAATGAGGGCGGTATATGGATACGAGGGTTATGGGTGGTACTGGCGGTTGGTAGAGACGCTCCGTGATGAGAAGGAACATAAACTGACATTGGATGGTAAATACGCCTACCACGGCTTCGCCAAACTTTTGGAAACCACCCCTGAGAAAGCAGGGGCGTTTATCGAGGACTGCATAGGAGAATTCCATCTTTTTAGTAAAAACGGGGACTCCTTCTGGAGTGATTCCTTAATACGGCGGCTAAAGGAGTTCGAGGAAAAAAGAGAGCACTATCGTAGCGCTGGGAGGAAGGGTGCCACAGCACGGTGGAACCAAGGGAAATTACCCCTCACAGATGAGGAATGGCAACAAAATGGCAACGCCAATGGCAACGCCATAATAACAGATGGCAACGCCAATGGCAACGCCATAATAACAGATGACAACGCCAATGGCAACGCCATACATTATGGCAAGCCCGAAGCTAAACAGGAGGGTGGTTCCATCACCACTTCAAAACATAACCAATCCGAGCACCTTAATGAGCAAAACCCACTAAAAAATGGCAA
>JAQTTS010000467.1 GCA_028710655.1 Dehalococcoidales bacterium | reverse complement strand
CAATCTGCTCAGTTCCTGCTGTCCGGCATCGGCATAGGTATTTATCTCACGAAAGGAGGCAAGAGCCCGGTTGACTCGCGGCGAACAGCCGTAGGGGTTCTCATTAGCATCCAGCTTGATGACGCTTTCCAAGGGAACCTCAATCTCTCCAGCCAGGTTTTCCGGTGACTTCCGGGCACTGTAGCCACCAAAAGCAACCAAGCCGGGGCGTATAAGTCTCTCTATCCCGCCATCGCCTGACATTCCTTCCCGATCCTCCTATCATAGAACTGAACCGCCCCATATTTTAGCACGAATTGCCGGATTATCCTACATAATAACCAGATACATACGTCGTAATTGTAATTCGTACTGAAATAGAAAGAAGAGGAAGCCCCCAAAGACCTGACCATGTTACAGAAACAATGGTCTGCCTAGGACAGCTTCCTCTTATTATTCTCTCTTGTCAGGCAAATCTTCGATAGCCTGCTCTCTATTAATTCCGAACGGCTAAATGGAACCTCTAGTCCTTCTTATAGTCCCGGGCTACCGCAGCGCTGAGCGCCTTTTTATTCTGAAGTTTATCAAGACCCAGCTCTGCCAATTTTGCCTTGCTGGGAACGCCTTTAGTCCAGTCTTTAGTCTCCCAGTACTCCTGCAGAATCGCCTGCCAGGGCGGTACCTTGCCGGCAGCACCACCCGCTTTATGGGGTTTGGTAAAGCGCTCCTGCATCACGTTTTCCTTCTCCGGCACCATGCCCATATTCAGGTTAAACACCTGCTGCATACACACGATGCGCTCACCCATCTTCTGAGCCTCGGCAGGAGTTACATCCCAGCCGGTTATGGCGTTAAGCATGTTAACTTGATCGGCTAATGTCACTCCGGAGAAGAAATAGAAGAAACACCAGGTCAGGCTGTTCCAGAATTGCTGGATATCCTGATAGATAGCACCGGCATAGCCCTTCTTGGCCACATCGAACCTGTCAGTCCCTTCGGTAATACCTATCTCAGGCAGAAGAGCACCCAGGTCAAAGGCCTCGGCAAACCCATGCAGGTGACAGCCGCCTCTCGTCGAGGCGATGGTAGTTATCGTCTGCCCCCAGAAAGCCCTCGGGTCGTGCGCTCCCACAGTCTGCCCCAAGGACTCCTGAGCGTAGAGTTGAGTTCCCGGTATGTGTTCGACACAGGCCCTTAGTCCCTCCGCAAGCAGGTTGCCGATACCTTCTCTCCTGGCTATCTTCTCCGTCATCTTGACCAGAGCATCACCGCTCCCCCATTCCAGTGCTATACCGTCGGTATCTTCTTTGGTTATCAAACCGTGCTCGTAGCACTCAAAAGCCCAGCCCAGCACGCCGCCGAGATCGATGGTATCTATCGTAAAACGATTAGCCATCTCATTGGCCCTGACTATTGCCCCCAGATCGTCAATGAGGAGATTGGAGCCGATCATGCCCAGCGTCTCAAACTCCGGGCCGCCTGTATCCGCAGGAAAGTACTTCGGGTTGGTAATCCTTCGGTGACATCCCATGATGCAGGAGGGACAAGGCCACCGTTTGATCTGGAGTTCCTCGGTAAAGTGCGGAGCACCTATCTTAGCCGCCCCTTCCGTCCAGTTGTCCATAGTAAAGTTCTTCATCGGCAGGAGCCCGTTTTCCTCCCGGGGCACCACCGCCGAAGCCTGACCGTGTTCGGCGTTATCCTTGGTGAAGGGAGCATCCTTGGCCCTAGCCAAGACGTCCTTATAAACTTCCCGGAGTTTACCTTCATCGGCGATAGGTGGCTTAAGGGTTCCTCTGATGACTAAAGCCTTCAAGTTCTTCGACCCCATCACGGCACCCATGCCGCCACGTCCGAAATATCCGTGGTTATCGTTGGCAATACAGGCGAACCGTACCAGGTTCTCCCCACCGGGTCCGATACAGCTCACCGCCGCCTTGGCATCGACTGACTCCTTCAATGCCGCCGTCGTCTCAACAGCATCCAGTCCCCATAAGGAGCTGGCGTCCCTGATTTCAGCCTTACCATCATTAATCCAGAGATAGACCGGACTGGCGGCCCTACCCGTAATCACCGCAGCATCGAAGCCAGCCCGCTTCATCTCAGGACCGATGTGCCCCCCGGCATTAGCCTCCCCCCAGTAGCCAGAGAGCGGTGCCTTCGCCGCGCAAGAACACCTGCCGGCGCTGGCGATATTCGCCGCCTGGTACGGCCCGGTAGCGAAGACGAGCACGTTACCCGGCCCGAGCGGGTTGGTATTCCTGGTCACATGCTCGGAGACTATCCTGGTCGCCAGACCGACTCCGCCCAGATACTTCCTGGCGAAGGCTTCATCGAATGTAGCCTCACTAATCTTTTTACTGGACAGGTCTACCCACAGAATCTTACCCCAGTACCCACCTTTCAGCATCAACAGTCCTCCTTAAGTTATTTATTTATGACTGACGGCTAATCAACCGGCAAACATAGGCGGGATAATCGAGATGACATCCCCTTCCTCAAGCCTGGTACTAATCCCATCAAAAGATTGAATGGGCAGGCGGTTCTTCATTATCTGAATTCGCATCTTAAGCTTGCCGGAATCATCCAACACCTTCTGACGACACCGGGGCGAATCACACAAGGT
>JAQTTS010000466.1 GCA_028710655.1 Dehalococcoidales bacterium | reverse complement strand
TTATGGCATTATGCTGTGCCATTGCCCTCATGCCCAGAGACAGTACAACAGTCACGACGGCGGGGAGTCCCTCCGGTATAGCCGAAACCGCAGCCGCCACCGCCAGTAATAAGACCTCTAAGCGGTCAAGTCCTTTAGACAATCCAGCGGCTATCAGGATGGCAATCATAACCAGGACAGTGATAATGAGATACCGGCTTAACTCCCTGATGCTTTTCTGGAGAGGCGTTTCCTCTTTCTTTACTTCTTGAATTGCGCCGGCAATTTTGCCCAGTTCGGTTGCCATTCCGGTGCTCACGGCTACCGCGGTAGCTCGACCATAGCTCACGGTTGTCCCCGCGTAAACCAGGTTCTTTCTATCCGCTATAGGCAAGGACTGCCCGAGCACTGTGGTATGCTTGTCTACGGGCATAGATTCTCCGATGAGCGTAGCCTCGTTCATCTTCAAGTTTGAGACCTCTATTAGCCGGGCATCAGCGGCTACTTTATCACCGGTTTCCAATAGCAGTATGTCACCGGGAACTACTGCCCTGGCTGGAATTTGCCTTACTGTATTATCACGCCTGACCTTTGCCTTAGGCGCTGCCATCTGCAAAAGTGCCTCCATAGCCTTCTCCGCTCGCAATTCCTGCACACAACCAACGATGGCGTTAAGAAGCAACACTCCCAGTATAACCAGAGCGTCTATGTAATGCCGGGCAATTAAGGAGATTGTCATGGCAGCAATGAGAACATAGATTAAGGGGCTAAGGAACTGCTTCAGGAAAACCAGTATCGGTGAAGGCTTCTTTTTGCCCTTTAGCTCGTTGTAACCATAACGGATTAGCCGTTTCTTGGCCTCAGCCTCGGTGAGTCCAGAGCGTACAGAACTAATCCGTTGTAAGGCTTCATCAGCACTAAGACAATGCCAGTGTTCCATCATAACCTACAAGTAGATTATATCACCTTGTAGTAGAGAGACAGAAGTTCCTAGCTCCGAGGTAGGAATGGGCGCTCGATATGGCGAGATTGCACAGTTTCCTATTTCGTGCGGAACGATAACCCACCCCCGACAACAGTTGACCTTATACAGGTTGATAGTTATAATGATTGTGGAATGAAATGTGGAGGAATCCGATGGTTAAGAAGGTGATACAGGTTCCGGTCGATGAGGAACTGCTTACCGCTCTGGACCAGCTGTCCAGAAAGCAGCGTAAAGCCAGATCGGAACTCATTCGTCAAGCCTGCCAGTGCTACCTGGGGCAGGTGAAATCTGAGGAGTTAGACCGTTCATATCAGCAGGGGTACGAGAGGTTACCTGAGGAACCGGAGCTAGGAGAGGCTCAGATAGCTCTGGGTGGTGAGGTTCTATCCAAGGAGTCGTGGTAAGTGCGCCGTGGCGAAGTATGGTGGGCTGAACTGCCCCAACCCATCGGCAGACGGCCGGTAGTCCTGCTTTCGAGGGATGCTGCCTACAGGGTAAGAACCTCAGTTACCGTTGGGGTAGTCACCCGCACTGCTCGTACCATTCCAGTCGAAGTGACGCTTGGTCCAGAAGATGGGATGCCTCAACAATGTGTTGTTAACCTGGACGATATACTCACCATTCCCAAAGTCAGGCTGGCTGAGCGAATCACCACCCTCTCTCCTCAAAAGATGAGTGCTGTTGCCAGGGCAATTATTTTCGCTCTTGACTTAAAGGTCTAACGTCAGACGAAAATCCTTCCCAATAAAAAGACGGATGATATTCTGCTTCCGCGGCTCATGTAGATAGCCATTAGGGACTGCAAGCTCGTATAAGGGGTGGGCATGATTGCTGATAAAAATGAGGAACTGGAGCAGCTACGTCGTCAGTTGGCGGCAGTAACTGCCGAACGGGATAAGCTGTTGGCGGAGAATCGCCGTCTCCGCCGTGATTATTCGACAGGCTTACAGGCGCCAGGAAAGGTGAATCTGCCTCCCTCCAGTATAAAATCTGATTCTTTGCCTCCTGGTAAACGTGCCACCGACTTGGTACCAATCAATAATGACTCGCCTTTATCTGAAAAGGTTAAACTGTTTCGCTCCCTGTTCCGTGGGCGGGAGGGCGTGTTTGCCAGGCAGTGGTGGAGCCGCAAAATGCAACGGCCAGGTTACAGCCCAGCCTGTCGTTACGAGTGGAACCCGTCGTATTGCGGCAAGCCGAGTGCGAAATGCGGTAACTGCCCCAACCAAGAATATATACCGCTAACCGATGAAGTAATCCAGGACCATTTGGAAGGTAGGCACACTATTGGAATCTATCCACTGTTGCCGGACGAGACCTGCCATTTTCTGGCTGCCGATTTTGACAAACAGTCCTGGATGGAGAATGTAACTGCGTTTCTGGAAACCTGCCGCCAAATGGAAATTCCAGCGGCCATTGAACGCTCCCGGAGCGGGAATGGTGCCCATGTGTGGATATTCTTCGCGGAGGCGGTACCAGCCTCGGAGGCACGCAAGCTCGGTTGCTATCTGCTGACCGAAACCATGTCGCACCGCCATCAGCTAGAGATGGACTCTTATGACCGACTCCTGCCCAACCAGGATACTCTTCCCAAAGGAGGCTTTGGCAATCTCATCGCCCTGCCACTGCAAAAACGACCGGC
>JAQTTS010000465.1 GCA_028710655.1 Dehalococcoidales bacterium | reverse complement strand
AATGCCCCAAGCTCTTTCTCATCCTTGCCCGATATGGTGACATTCCACCCGCACCTACAGTCAGGTAGGGTACAATGGTTGAAATCAACTATCTTCATTCATAATCACCCCCTGTAACCGGAAGCATAAGCGGCCCTGCCTTGTTTGGAGGCACGGGATTTTGCGCCCTTGCCCCGATACTTCTTGCCGCTCTTGCCCCATTGATAGTAAACGCCTCGACTGTCTCTTCCCTTCCTAACTGGCATTATTCGTTTTCACCTCCATCTCCCAATGAAATTTATCCCATACTCAACCATTCCCCCGCACTCCTCTATCTGCTCTTGGGCTATCCTTACCGCATCCTCAAGGTCTTTACCGACCCCTACTAACTCGCCTAGGTCATCGTTGTCCACGCAGGGCTGGTAGTAAACCTCGAAGGTCTCTTTGTTGATATAGATGGCGTTGTTAGCTGACATACTTATAAATTGCTCTCATCATCATCTTTGCTTATCTGATACCGCTCGACATACTCCCTAACCGCCTGCTCTAAAACTATCGTCATCGGCTCCCCTAGCTGTTGGCTTATTAGGTGCAGCTGCCTGATCCAGCGGGAGTGCAGGCGGGGCTGATAGAGCCCCTCGTCGTCGAGGCGGTTCACTCTTTCCGGTGTCATTCCTTTCTACAGTTAGCACTCCTCACCCCAAGCTCCTCGGCTAGCCGGTTAATCATGTCCACCAACTCGGGGAGATCCCATAACCTGATGATCTCCAGCTCATAACAGCCACCACTCCGGTTCCAGAATTTTATCTCCTTTGCCTCTTCATCAACATCGAAACTGAACCTCTTACCCTCAACTGATATCGTCTCGTTTCGCTTAACCCTTATCCCCATACTGGTCATCACCTCCCTGATTAACTGTCATTCCTCCACGTCATCCAAGTTCAGCCCTATCTCAAGTGGTTTCACGATTTCCTCAAAGTAATCGATATGGTAGTCAGAGCAGAGATAGCGATATAACTTACCACAATGCTCGTAGATACCCTCCTTATCATTGTGAACGTAGGCCGTGTCTCGGCTAAGAATCTTCTTCTTGTCCTCATCAGTAACCAAAACTCGTATTTCCCTAGCTACTCGCTTCATTCCTCCAATTCATAAACTTCTACCTCGACCCTCGGCCTCTTAGCGTCCTTCTCTTTAAAGATGTGCAGGGCTTCGACTTGACGATCATTCTTTACAACAACCCCCTCCAGCGAATCCAAAAGCAGTTTGAGGTTATCCACGTCTCGGTCATACTTGAGATAGAATGTCGCTACTACCTCGACGGGCCCCTCTATCACCTTGTAGCGCCCATCCTTCATCTGCCAGCTCGCCGCCTGTTTCCACGTCCTCGCCTTTCCAGTCAGATACTGGTAGGTGCGCCCTCCTCGGTGCACGGCCCGATAGAGCTGATTACTCGTTGGTGGCAGGTCCAGCGTGAACTTCCTCATAAGTGCTTTGGGCGGCTTTCTGGCCCCCAATCAACTTCAAAAAGTAGCCCATCAACAGGCGTTTGGTCTCCTCGTCCTTGGCCTTCTCGTAGCGCTCCTCCAGCTCGCCGATAAAGTCCTCGATGGCCTCGGGCGTCTGGGGCAAGAAC
Source organism: Dehalococcoidales bacterium (assembly GCA_028710655.1). The sequence continues at coordinate 1,001 of JAQTTS010000465.1, read as the reverse complement.
ACCTCACGGCACAAGCTGCAGGTGGCAAAGAAAGCCTTCTTGCCAATCCGGGCGTTCTGGCCGCAGGAGCAGGTCCACTTCTCTAAAGTCGAGCGGCCCTTGCGCTCCTTGCCCGGGGGAACCCACCAGTTGCGCTTCTCGCCAGGAGGAACGATATAGACGCTCTCTTGCGGGGGCTTCTTGACGCCATACTCGGCCATCAGAGCCTCATAGGCGCCGTCGGCTGGCCTCTCGTGGACGCCAGAGCCAAGAGCAGGGTGCAGCCCCACCGACTCACACTTGGCGACAAACTCGGTGTTGTGATAGTTTCTGGTAACGGGGGCCTGGCCCTTGCGCTGTTGCCAGAGGTGGAGTTGCTCGTGTAAGACGGTCTCAAGGATCGAATAGACGGGGCGCTCTAGGTGCTTCTCGTTTAGAATAACCTCATCGTCCAGACCAAAGGCATTCTTACCTAGTCGGTAGTAGGCCAGCACTCGGTAGTCGAACGACTCGAAGCCAATCACGGGGGCGGGCATTTTGCCCTCTTGGCCGGGGACCATCACGGGGTCAATCAGCCGATCGCGGAAGATATCGGTCCAGCCGTAGAGTTGTTTGGCTAGCTCCTGGTGCTTCCAGGCGGGGTTGCTCTCGGCGTGTTTACGAACAACTCCCTTGGCTTCCTCACCAAGGGAGAGATCCACCGGCTCACGGTGGTTGTCGAGTTGGTCAGGCGTAAATGGTCCCCTATATGCTTCCTTCATAACCTCCAAGTAATCTAACAAGCCAATCGATTAAGTAAACTAGGCCAACGGCCAGCGCCACGACTCCGGCTAGAGCCAGAAGAGAGCGCCAGAGGCCCTCCTTGAAGCGTTGCCAAGCGTCTTTGTCTAGCTCGAATGGTGGGCGGATTTCGATTTTCATTCTTCAATCAACCCTTGCTAAACAGACTAAAGTTCACCCACAATTTCTTCTACTAAACTAATAAAATCCTTCAGTTTCCTTGAAGCTAGCAATTTCTTTTT
>JAQTTS010000464.1 GCA_028710655.1 Dehalococcoidales bacterium | reverse complement strand
TCCGGATGTGCATGTTTAACCCCGATGGCTCCGAGGCGGAAGCCTGCGGTAATGGCCTGAGGTGTCTGGTGAAATACATCATAACAAGTAAGCTGTTAGCCGGAGATAAGGCACAACAATTCTGCTATATCGAAACAAAAGACGGCATCAGAAAGGCGATAGTAAACCGACCGGCAGGGAAACCGATCAACATCCAGGTTAGTATGGGTCTACCCAAATTCAAGGCCGGGGAGATACCGGCCGTAATAGGGGAGAGCGACCGGAGTTTAGTTGACATAAAATTTATGCTGAACTATACTATTAACCTAGATAATCGGAAACTACCCCTGAACCTTGTCTCGATGGGAAATCCACATGCTGTCTATTTCACCGGGCAACCGGTGGCGGATTTCCCCTTAACCCGGATAGGGCCAGAGGTAGAGCATCACAGAATATTTCCTCAGCGGGTAAACTTCGAGGTCGCCCGGCTGATCGACCGGCAGCAGATCGAAGCCAGGGTATGGGAGAGGGGAGCCGGCGAGACACTGGCCTGTGGCACAGGCGCCTGTGCGATAGCAGTGGCCGCCCGGTTAAATGACCTCACCAATGGCAGCGTAGCGATAAAACTGCCCGGTGGCATATTGAATGTAGAATGGGACGGCAAGGATGAAGTATTACTCAGCGGCCCTGCCGAAATAGTGTTTACCGGCCGGTGGCCGGGCGGAGCGTAGCCAGATGAGACTGTCAAAACGAATAGAGAATCTGCCGCCTTATTTATTCCGGGAGATTACGCGTAAGATCGCCGAGAAAAGGGCCAGGGGTGAAGAGGTAATCAGCTTCGCTATCGGCGACCCTGATTTCCCCACACCAAAAAACATAATCCACAGACTCTGCCAAGCAGCGCAGGATCCGGTCAACCACCAATACCCGGAGAGTGACGGGCTTCCCGAACTACGCCGGGCAATAGCGGGATGGTATGAAAAGCGCTTTGGCGTTTCCCTCGACCCGGACAAGGAGATATTACCTCTTCTCGGTGCCAAAGAGGGCATTGTCCATGCCGCTCTGTGCTTTATCGATCCCGGCGACATTGCCCTGGTACCCGATCCCGGCTACCCCCCCTATGCGATGGGCACCATAATGGCCAACGGGAAACCATACTATATGCCTCTTACAGAAGAGAACGATTTCCTTCCCGACCTGGAAATAATACCTTCCGATGTAATCAAAAAGGCCAAACTGCTCTGGATAAACTACCCCAATAATCCCACCGGCGCCGTAGCCGAGCTCGATTTCTTCAACCGTGTCGCTAAGTTTGCCGGTAATCATGATCTGGCGGTCTGCCACGACGCTCCTTACAGCGAGGTCGCCTTCGACGACTATCAACCGGCAAGCTTCATGCAGGCGGAAGGCGGCCGGGAAACCGGAATCGAGTTCCATTCCCTGTCTAAAAGCTATAATATGACCGGGTGGCGGATAGGAATGGCAGTCGGTAACTCAGAAATGATAGACGCTCTGAAGAGGGTAAAATCGAACATAGACTCGGGTATTCCCCAAGCCATTCAGTACGCTGCGATCGAAGCACTCAACGGTCCTCAGGATCTGGTTAGAGAGCAGAGCCTGAAATACCAGAGACGGCGTGACTTGGTCGTGGACATGCTGAGCGACATCGGTCTTGAAGCCAGGCGGCCCAGAGCAGGTCTCTATATCTGGACCAAGGTTCCCGGCGGCTATACCTCTCTCGAGTTTGCCAACGACCTGCTGGAAAAGGTGGGAGTGGTGGTTACTCCGGGCATAGGCTACGGGCAGAATGGTGAGGGCTACGTCCGTCTGTCTCTGACCATTTCCGACGCCAACCTGGTTAAAGGGTTATCGCGGTTAGCCGAATGGCGTATCCACTAAAGCAGGCTTGAGCTAGAAAAAGTAAGTTGACATAATAATCGGGGGCCATTATCACCAAGAAACCGGTTGCGACCCACGCGTCTCGAGAACGGGCATGCCTGGTAGCGGTAGCAATCAAAGAGACCGTTAACAAACAATGGCCGGTAGAAGACTCGGTAGAAGAACTGGCACAGTTAGCCAGCGCAGCCGGCGCTGACATAGTAGGCAAGCTCACCCAGCAGCTAAACGTACCGTCGAAGACATACTACCTCGGCAAAGGCAAGCTTGATGAGTTGATCGCTCTGAAGGAAAGCCTCAACTATAGCGTGGTGGTCTTTGACGACGAACTGTCGCCGCTGCAGCAGCGGAACCTGGAGCAAATCCTCAAGGTAAAGGTGATCGACCGCTCCGCCTTGATCCTGGACATTTTCGCCCGGCGTGCGCAAACCAGAGAAGGCCAGTTGCAGGTAGAACTGGCCCAGCACCAGTATCTACTGCCTCGCCTTGCCGGACAGTGGAGCCACCTGGAAAGGCTTGGCGGCGGCATCGGCACCAGGGGCCCGGGTGAATCACAGCTTGAGACCGACCGGAGACTGGTTGACCGTAAGGTCAATCACCTGAAAAAAAAGATTGAATCGGTAAAGAAACACCGTAATCTGTACCGGCAGCAACGCAGACGGCAGGGTATCCCCATCGTAGCACTGGTTGGCTATACCAACGCCGGTAAAAGCACTC
>JAQTTS010000463.1 GCA_028710655.1 Dehalococcoidales bacterium | reverse complement strand
TTATGAAAACGACCTCTACCGCAACAAGGCACTGGCTCTGGCTAAGAATCTTGTCGGCGAGGGGTTATACTCAACGGTTATCGAGGCATATGCCTGCGATTTTATGGATATGCTACAGGAAGCATTGGATGCTTACTGCGACATAGTAGTTTGCGGTGTCGACAATGAGGAGGCCCGCGTAAATGCGTGCAGGCATTTTCTTAGTGAATCGCCGGTGGTCTTCACTGCTGTGGATGATACAGCTGATCATGGCTACGTGTTTATCCAGGGCAAGGGAGGCAGGCCTTGCTATTGCTGCCTTTACCCTGATTCTCTAGAGGGCTCCGGCATAAAAAAGTGCACTCCCTCCGGTGCCGTCAAGGACATACTAAAGGCTGTGTGCGGCATTGCGCTATATGCTGTCGATACCTTGTTAATGGGAAGACCTAGGAACTGGAGCTATCGCCACATAACATTGGCCGGCTTCGTTCCGGAGGCATGTAAATACCCGCCGGCCCTGCCTGATTGTCCGGTATGTGGCCAGGGTGTTATTCAGGATTCCAGATACATTGAATTTGTAGTGTAATTAGTGTTGCTTAAATGGGAGATGCAGATTTGTAAATTGCATCTCCCATTTTTTTTCAGCAATTAGTCCGATTACGGCGGGGCTCCGCTAATCCAATGTACAACAGGAGGAAGACATGATGTGTGCGTTAATACCTCTGCTATTGATAATGCTGGGAGTGTGGCTAACCATATCCAACAGCCCGGCTTTGAAACGCATTATCACAATATGCCGTGTATTAATGAGACAGTTGACAAGAAAGCAGTATCTTGCAGGCGGCGGCAGGCTGAGGCCTCCCCAGGGCAATTACCGAGAAGAGTGAGGTGACAGACGTGCCAAACATGACAATCCTCGGCTTATTTCCCTTGATCCGTTATCTGCGTTCCCGCATGGTCCAAACCGCTAATTGCCAGTGCTGCGGTCAAGCTGTGGACCTGATTGGGTATTGGTCATGCGGATGCGGATTTGTGGCGCCTTTACCGCGCCACGCCTTTCTAGGTTGCCTCAATTGCGGCCGTTACTTTTCTTGGGTGCACTGCTCAAACTGCAATGCCTGTATTCATATATAGGAGGTCTTTATGAAATCAATCATGTTTGACATTGATCAGATAAAAACAGAGGTGGACAGGGGAAGGGGTGGACAGGATATTTACCCCTTCCCCGTTGATATCGAACCGCGTTATTCCCGCTTTGACATAGCTGCCGCGGAGGCGATAAGCGCAGCATCCGGGGCCAAAGCGATCAAACCTGCGGCCTTTACAAGGGCGTCGATACGTACAAACCTGACCACAATAACCGTGAAGCCGTCCCGTGAAGACCATGCGCCATCGCAGCTTTGGGAGCAGTTGCTGGCATCGCTCAATGCGTCGGCGCAGACAAGCTTTGAAGTCTACGGACATGCTGGGAGGGTCGGCCTTCAGTTCAATGTATCCTCCCGAGACGCTAATGTGCTGACTTCACAGCTCAACCTGCTTTATCCCGGAGCCGAGATCTATACCGGCAGGGATTGTATCCAAGGGATGACAAGCAGAAGTGTTGTCGTGGCTGCATTCCGTTTGAGGCGATCGTATTTCTTCACCCTGAATACCGGGCTGGATATCGATCCACTGGTCTTCCTGCTGGGGGCCCTAGCAAGCCTGGACCACGCTGAATTCGGAGGCCTGCAGGTTGTCTTCTCACGGGCGCATGGCGATTGGAGGAGCAATATTATCACTGCTTCCAGAAACCGCTTCGACCCGGGAAACTCCCCGTTCCGCAACCTGCCCGACTTGCCGAAGATTGCGGACAAGAAGCTTGCAGGCCCGCTTTATGCCGTATCGCTGAGGCTGTTTGCCTCGCAGCAAAGGACTATTTCTGCACTTGAAGGTTTCCTGAAGCAATTTGACGGGGAGAACAGTTTCATCAGGATACCTCTTGATTATCCTTCGTCCAGCCTGGTTAACCGAACGGCACATTCCGTTGGCATGCTGCTGAACGCCAGGGAGCTTGCTTCCCTAGTGCATGTTCCCAATCTGAAGGGCTTTTCATGTCCCAGAATGGAGACCGCAGGTGCTGGTTCCCTCCCACCGGCGTTAGCCTTGAACGAACGGCTGGTCAATTTCGGAGTGAACGCTTGCCGGGGTATAACGCGGGAGGTCGGTATATCCGAGGAATGGCTGACAAGGCACTGTGCTGTATTCGGTGCCACCGGCACAGGGAAAACGACCTTCTTAAGCCAGTGGGCCACACTGGTTGACAAGGGATACGGCCTGGCACTTATCGATCCCAATGGCGACGCTGTTCAAAAGTTTCTTTCCATGGTTCCCCAGCACAGGGTCAGGGACTGCGTCTATTTCAACCCGGCTGACCTGGCCTATCCGCCTGCCCTCAACATCCTCGACTCATCAAGTGAAAGGGAAAGGGACATGTTGTGCTCGGATCTCCTGGTTTGCCTGCGCCGCTACTACGCCGATTCCTGGGGTGACAGGCTGGAGTGGATCCTCCGCCAGGCGATAAAGGCTCTGCTGATTTCCCAGGGACAGAAGACGTTGAGGGATATTCCGAGGATGCTGTTGAGTGACCAGTACCGCATGGA
>JAQTTS010000054.1 GCA_028710655.1 Dehalococcoidales bacterium | reverse complement strand
AGGTGCGTACCGATCCGCTTACCGATCTGGCCGTGGTCACTATTGATGTTCAAAACCTGCCCGCAGCCGCCATCGGAGATTCTGCGAAGCTACAGCTTGGAGAGCCGGTGGCAGTAATCGGGAATGCGCTGGGGGAGGGGATAAGTATGACCGGGGGCTGGGTCAGTCAGCTCGAGGTTACCCTGCCGGTATCGGCAGGACAGACACTGGACGATCTTATCCGTACCGATGCTGCCATTAACCCCGGTAACAGCGGTGGACCGCTGGTTAATATGTCGGGAGAGGTAGTCGGCATCACCAGTGTCAAGATTGCCCAGGTTGGTGTCGAGGGTTTTGGCTATGCTATCAGCATCAATACTGCCAAAGATGTCATCGATCAACTGATTGTAAGGGGGTACGTGCTTCGTACCTACCTGGGAGTCCGGCTTTCCGACGTGAACCCGGTAGTGGCCTTCTTTAATAATCTATCCGTAGATAAAGGGGCTATGGTAACCTTCGTTTCTCCAGATAGTCCTGCCGACGAAGCCGGTATTAAAGAAGGAGATGTCATCGTGGGTTTGGATGATGAGGAAATAGCCAGTGGCCGGGACCTAATTGAGGGGATACACTCCCGCCAGATTGGACAGGAGGTTAAAATAGTCTACTGGCGTGGCAATAATGAATATACCGCCTATGCCACTCTGGTGGAAAGCCCGCCACCATCTTAATCCAGCCGTCTCACTCCCAGTACCATGTCGTGTCCACCCAGCCTGTAGCTTTCAGTAAAGGCGCCTTTCGGAGGAGTACCCTCGACGAGCTCTTGAGATAGTGTTTCCTGCTTGACATAGCCGGCAAAGTCGCTCAATACCTGCCGGACATAAGCCCCACCCTGATAATAGGTTGTAATGTGGTCGGTAATATCTAGTCCGGTGGAGCGGCGCATCGTCTGTAGTCGGTGTACTATTTCGCGTGCCATGCCCTCGGCAAGAAGTTCCGCTGAAATTTCGGTGGGGACGGCAATCGAATATTCACCCTCCGAACTGATGACATAGCCTTTTTCTTCCAGGCCGGTCATATTGTCAATAACCTTAAGTTCTTTTATGTTGAGTTCTTCCAGTACTTCGGGCTTTACGCTCTCTAGAGCCAGCCGCTCCGATATTGAATTCAAAATAACGTAATTGGTCGCCAGCGGCTGGCGGACCTTAATCCCAGCCTTGCTACGGGCTGCCCGTCCCAGGCTTGATATCTTCATCGCCAGCCGGGTATTACTGGATAACTGCGTATCTATCAAGGTTGTGTCCGCTGAAGGAAAATCAGCCAGATGAACACTTGATGGAGCCTCAGGAAATATGGTGCCGACCAGGTTCCGGTAGATTTCCTCGGCCAGGAATGGGGTAAACGGGGCCAGCAGTTTGGAGAGTATGGTTAAACACTGATAAAGGGTACAGTATGCCGAGAGCTTATCGGCGTCATCCTCGCTCTTCCAGAACCGCCGGCGGCTGCGGCGTACATACCAGTTAGAGAGACCGTCCACAAATTCTTCTATTTTACGGCCTGCCTCGGTAGGGTTATAAGCCTCCAGGGCTTGATCAACATCAATGACCAGTTGATTAAGCTCGGAGATAACCCACTTGTCGATTCCCGATGGTTCAGACGTTCCCGTCGTCCCGGGAGTAAAATGATCGATATTGGCGTAGGTTACAAAAAAGGAATAGACATTCCACAGTGTGAGCAGGAAGCGACGGCTTATCTCGGAGACCAGCTTTTCTGAGAAGCGGCGCACGTTGCCCGGTGGTGAAGCAGTAAGACAGTACCAACGTAGCGCATCGGCACCATATTTGTCTATCATCGCCATCGGTTCGACCACATTTCCTCTTGCCTTACTCATCTTTTCCCCGTTATCATCCAGGATATGTCCCAGACAGATGACATTCCTGAAACTAGGCTGACCAAACAACAATGTAGAGATGGCATGCAGGCTGTAAAACCAACCCCGTGTCTGATCGACTGCCTCACAGATGTAATCGGCCGGGAATCGTCCGTCCTTTAATAGAGTTTCGTTTTCAAAAGGGTAGTGCCATTGAGCAATAGGCATTGCTCCCGAATCAAACCAGCAATCAACTACTTCGGGTTCCCGTTTCATCTGTGCCCCACACTGGCAACATCTGAAGGTTATTTCATCAACAAAGGGACGGTGCATGTCCAGGGGTTCTTCAAATCCGCTCGCACCAGGTTTATTCTTCAATTCGTTGATACCACCGATACACTCAAAACTACCGCAGGACTCGCAGCGCCACACCGGTAGCGGCGTACCCCAGTAGCGCTCACGGGAAAAGGCCCAGTCGATGTTGTTCTTAAGCCAATCGCCGAAACGGCCGTACTTGATATGCTCGGGGTACCAGTTTATCTCCTGGTTCCCCTTAATGAGCTCCTCTTTTACCGCGGTGGTCCGGATATACCAGGTCTGCTTGGCATAATAGAGCAGAGGTGCTTCACAACGCCAGCAGAAGGGATAGGTATGGTGAATTGTCTCGCTGCGGAATAGCAACTCCCTTGTCTTGAGGTTATCCATAATAAGAGGGTCAGCCTCCTTGACAAACCTGCCTGAGAATGGGTAACTGCCGGTAATCTTCCCCTCCAGGTTAACCGGGTGGACGAAATCAAGGGCATTATCCAGCCCTGCCTGGTAGTCGGCCTCACCATAGGCGGGAGCAATGTGAACGACGCCGGTACCGTCTTCCATGGTAACGAACCCGGTAGTAATCACCGGGTAGTTTAGATATCCCCCTTGCTTCCATATGATGTCTGCCGAAGGCCTCCCTTTCTTATCCAGTTGTGTCATTGTCTGGACAGCTATTCCATAATCATGCGGGTTAAATAGAGGCTCGTACCTCAGGTCGACCAAATCGATACCCTTCACCTTGGCAATAGCGGACATATTATCTAACCCGACCTGCCCCATCCGGGCTGAAGATAGAATAAGGTATTCATTGTTAAGTTCTACAATGGAATATTCGGCGTCGGCGGACACTGCGAGAGCGGTATTACCCGGCAGTGTCCATGGCGTGGTCGTCCAGGCTAGCAGGTAAACCGGTTTGCTTCCCACCAGGTCAATAAGCCACTCGGCAATATCTGCTGTCCGGTTGCCATAACTGTCACGCAGTTGCCCGAGGAATCCCGGCTTTTCGTATAGCGGCTTTGCGACCTTAAACTTTATGTAAACCGATGGGTCCTTCGTATCATCCTGATAGCCCTGGGCAACCTCGTGGGAGCTAAGGGAGGTACCGCAGCGGGGGCAGTGTGGGGTAACCCGATAGCCCTGATATACCAGCCCTTTATCCCACATCTGCTTGATTGCCCACCAGACAGTCTCAATGTAGTTGTTATCCATGGTGATGTAGGGGTGCTTGAGATCAACCCAGAAACCGATACGCTCGGTCATCGTGTTCCATTCCCTGAGATACCCCAGAACACTATTACGGCAGAGGGCATTGAAACGGGCGATGCCGTATTCCTCGATCTGGGCTTTGCTGGAGAAACTCAGCTTCTTTTCCACTTCCAACTCTACCGGGAGTCCGTGGGTATCCCACCCGGCGATACGTGGGGCATAATAGCCCTTCATCGTCTTGTAGCGAGGGATAACATCCTTAAAAACACGAGCCAGTACGTGGTGTATCCCGGGGCTGCCGTTTGCGGTGGGTGGTCCTTCATAGAAGACAAAACGACGTTCTTGTCGACGTTTGTCAATGCTGCGCTCAAAGATGTGATTTTGTTGCCACCAGGTTAATATAGACTGCTCTATCTCCGGGAAAGAAACCCGGCTGGCTACGGCATGGAACATAAATAGACCTTTCTACTAAAAATAGTGTTCGATATAAAAATCCCGTCCTGTCGGACGGAACCGAGACGGTTGTGGTAACCCTGAACCGTCCGACCGAATAATTGCTACTCTGTAAAATTATGGAAGGGCTGCTACTACTTCGGACGAATAACTACCTTGCGGGCCTCACCCAGGCCGATGCTTTCAGTGGTAACATCAGGATGTTCAGCCAAGGCCAGATGGATAACACGCCGTTCATATGCTGGCATCGGCTCTAGGGTAAAAGGCTTTCTCCTGTCCTTGACTTGCTCGGCCAGGCGACATGCCAAAGCCTGCAACTTTTCAAAGCGGCTCTGCTTGTAACCCTCGACATCGATAACTATGGGCAGCCAGGTTTTCGTTTGATGGCCCACAATAAGCCTGAGGATAAACTGCAGGCAAGCCAGGGTCTGCCCCCGTCGCCCGATTAAAATACCTAGGTCATCACCTTCAATATCAACGACAACCGGAGCGGGAGCATCTTCTTCGCCAACGCCTTCATTAGTCTGAAGTACCACTGAAGCAGCCAGCCCAATCTTTTCTATCAGTGTTTCCAGGACACTTCTGGCTACGTCAGTAATATTAGTCTCTTCTTCGCTGATAGACACTGATGACTCCTCCCTAATCTAGTTTGCTTCACCCTGTACCGAATCCTGTTTTACCTGTTCCTAGAACGACGTCCTTTGCTTCGTTTTGACTGATGTCTGATCGTTCTTGCTCCTCCCGGGTAGCTTATGCCACGGAGCTTATCCGAGGATGATTCGTCACCCGCTTTCTCTTCCTGAGTACTGGCTGGTATAACAATATCAGCCTCCAGAGCCGTAATACTGGCTGACTGCTCCGCCTGGGCAATACGCTTCTTAATGTCACCGCTGCCCTTGCCAATGCTGGCTTTGATCACTGCCTTCCCGCCTTTAGACCGGGACAGACCTCCCCAGCCACCGGTAATAAAGTATTGCATAATAATTGTAATGACATTAGATGCCACCCAGTAGAGAGCTAGTCCGCTGGGGAAGCTCATTGCTAGAAAACCAAACATCAGCGGCATCATCCACAGCATCAACTGGCTCTGCGATCGTTGCTGCGGGTCGGTAGTGTCAGGCGTTACCATTTTCTGCTGGAGCCACATAGTAACTCCAACCAGGACGGCCAGAGGCGTGTCGGGATTTTGCAGGCTAAACCAGAGAAAGCTGTTGTCTAAAGGAACCATGGTATAGACTACCGGCCATGACCAGAGAGATTTGGATAAGGTCAGTAGGTCCTCGGGAGTTATGGCTAAAAGCCGGATAATCGACTGGTAGAGAGCTATCCAGATAGGCATCTGGATTAGCATCGGTATCCCGCAACCAGCCGGGCTGATGCCTGACTCCCGATATAGCTTCATCTGTTCTTCAGCCAACCGCTGCTTATCCCTGGCATACTTTTTCTGCAGCTCGACGATCTTAGGCTGAAGCTCCTGCATCGCTTTAGAAGAACGAAGTTGCTTTACGGTAAGGGGATACATAGCGAAGCGAATAATGATGGTCAAAATGATGATAGTCAGTCCCAGGCTGCCGAACAGGTAGCTGGACAATGCGACCAGCGAGTTTAGCATCAATGCTACCGGACCTGCATACCACCATTCCATTAACTAAGGCTACCTCACTTACCTAACTTAAAGAGACGGGTACCCATATCTCTCTTCCCGTCTCGATATCCACCGCGTAAAGAGTATCATTCTTAGATGTCTGAGCATGAATATAGATAACTCCATCACTGACAAAGAGGGGAGCAAATATACCTTCATCGTCGTCCTTTACCTTGAATATCGAGGTGGGAACCCAATTACTGCCAGCATCCAGAGAAAATACCCTGCCTTCCTGAGAAGCAATAATAACCTTGTCGTCGACCACTACCGGTGATGAGGTTATTGGACTGTTCAGCTCGATGGGGGTAGCTAATTCATAGCCGTTTTCAGCATTCAGTATGTATACCTTACCGTCAAGATTCGGTGCATAGATGACATTATCATAGGCCGCCGGTTGTGTCCAGAACCACTTGCCGGCTTCAATCTCGGAACGCCATTTCAGACTGCCATCAGCAGAATTAACGGCATAAATGTGCCTGTCAAAGGAGCCGAAATATACCATATTGTTATAGATAAGGGGTGTCGAGACAATGGAACCATCAGCTTCAAAGTGCCACTTTTCGGTGCCGTCGGCAGCATTCAGGGCATAGACTTTTTTGTCAAAAGAGCTAACATATATTGTCTCTTCACTGATCGCCGGAATTGACCAGACCTGATCTCCGGCCTGGAATTCCCATTCTTTACGTAGATCGGCAGTACTAACGGCATAGATCATACCGTCATTACAGCCAAAATATACCTTCCCTCCAGATAAAAGCAGGCCGCCGATTATAGGCTCAAGGTTCTCATCAGGTGGATAGACCCACCCCCGATATCCCGTGGTAGAACTAACGGTATAGACCCTGCCATCATAGCCGCCGATGTAAACCAGATCTCCTTCCGTTGCTGGGATACCGTAAAAAGCTGTTGTTCCTTTCGATGTTTCCAGAGAGCAGTCTGGCCATAGGCGATTGCCATCCGATTTGTTCAGGCCGACCAGTTCTCCTTCGAGAGAAACGACAAAAAGAGCGTCATCGGTTATGGTCACTCCTGACCAGCCTATCGGCTTGGATTTTACAGTGCAGCCGGAAAATAGTAAGCCACCGAGAACCAGTATCACTGTGATCAGGAGTAATAGCTTGCCCGGTAGTACCTTATCTTTAATCCTCACTTATCTACTCACACCCCATGAAAATATCATTTATTGGGCACCGGATCATAACCCCCCGGGTATAGAGGGTGACACCGGGCTATTCTCTTTGCTCCCAGCCAGATCCCCTTGAACACCCCGAACCGCTCAATAGCCTCATAGGTATATTGGGAGCAGGTCGGGTAATAGCGGCAAGACGGTGCCCGTGCCGGCGAGATATACTCCTGATAAAATCTGATCAAGGCTAAAGCTAACTTTTTCATGCTCCCTTGGATCTGTATCGCTAAATACTAGCCTGCTTCTTTGTCTTCATCCCCGGCAACATATCTTGTTGTCGGAAATTTATCTCTAACCGTCCTCAGCAGACCCGCTCTTGACAATAAACCTCTTGTGGCTTTGCTGAGGCTATTATAATCGATGGCGGATGTTGCGGGACGAACGATGATAACGACATCCCACCCCGTTTCAATTGACTCCGCACGAAATATTTCACGTAGCAGGCGTTTTACCCGGTTCCTGGTGACTGCTTTGCCTACCCTTCGGCTGATCGAGAAACCATACCGTGATAAAGCAAGCCCGTTAGGTATCACCTTTACCACCAACAGATTATTTGCCCACGACCTCCCCTCTCCGTAAACCGTAGCAAACTGCGATGACTTTCTAAGCCATCCTTCACCCCGCATATCCCCACTCCTGACCAATTTACCGAGAAAGGGGTTGCCCGAAAAGAGAATACCGGACCTCTGTCCTCTATAAACCCCTTTTTACTCCACTCTCTTAGTGAAGTGAAGATAATCTCAGGTTTCCCGGATAGCGCTATTACCCCAAAGGCAACATTTTTTAAAGTTAAGAGCAATAATGAGGATAGTGTTATTAGAAGAGGATACTAAAGGCATCTTGAGAGGTGATACATGCAGTATCATACTACAGTCAATCTCTTACGACCCTTAAGGCGCCTTGCTTTTAAAACAGCTCGCCCCCCACGCGTGCTCATTCTCGCCAGAAAACCATGCTCACGCTTCCTCGGGATTTTCTTTGGCTGATAAGTCCTTTTTGGCACTTCAACTCCTAAAGTAAGTTGAAGTAATTATACTTATCTTGCTCCTTGCCTGTCAACTACGTACTATATGCCCGATCATCATCACAGCATGAAATAACCAGTCACTTCAGCTTTTTGCTGCCATTTTCCCTTGACAAACAAGTGCTGAAAATGGTAAATTTTAGCAGTAATTAGCAATCTAGAGTTTAGACTGCTAATTGGAGTAGAAGAATACCGATGTTATCTCTAAGAACAGAGACAATTCTCAAGTCTATAGTAGGTCAGTATATTATGAGGGCAATACCAGTGGCCTCACAAAGTATTGTCAGTGATCATGAGCTGAAGGTGAGCCCGGCTACCATTCGTAACGAAATGGCAAATCTGGAACAGGAAGGCTACATTAAGCGTCAACACCATTCGGCGGGAAGCATTCCTTCCGATAAGGGCTACCGTTACTATGTAGAGTCACTAGGGGAGATCGAGCTTCCTTTAACCGAGCAGCGAATGATAAGTCATCTTTTCCATCAGGTGGAAGGGGAACTGGAGGAGTGGTTGAAGCTAACCGCCAAACTTATCGCTCAACTAGCGCAGAATATGGCTATTGTCACGCGCCCTAGATCGGTGAACTGCCGATTCCAGTATCTGGAGATAGTTGCTCTCCAGGAGTTGCTGGCACTAGTTGTCCTGGTCTTGCGTGGTGCTAAAATAAAGCAACAGCTGGTAACCTTCGATCAGGCTATATCCCAGCCCGAACTCAGTGCTATTGCCAGGAAATTGAATACTGAGTATTCTGGCCTGACTTGTTCACAGATTCAGGCTAAAGCGACGGAACTCTCCACTGTTGAAGAGCAGCTGACCAGCTGCCTGGTGAAGATCATGCAAACTGAATGCCAGCAAGACTATGAGGAACCATACCTTGATGGTTTACATCTGATGATCAACCAACCGGAATTTGCCAACAGCCAGCGGCTGCAGTCTTTAATGGAATTCATTGACCAGAGAAGTATCCTCAAAATTGTTGTCCCGGAGGGATTGGCTAACCAGGGAATACGAGTAATTATCGGTAGGGAAAATAAGGCGGCTGAGATTCAGGACTACAGCGTAGTAATCAGCCGGTATGGATTACCCAATGAAGCAACAGGTACTATTGGTATTATCGGTCCTACCCGAATGCCATACGCCCGTGCCATTTCTACCATAAGTTATCTTTCTTCGGTACTGAGTAGTCTGGCCGGCGAGTTATATGGGGAAGAGTCCCGACATTCCGATGAGAATTGATAGAGAGGTAATTAATAATGGAGCAGCAAGAGTCAACCGATCTGAACAGTGAGTTGGCATCGGAGTTTGCTGAAGTAGATGATATCGAGTCATTAAAACGGGCTCTGGCTGAAGAAAGAGATAAGTCTTCGGCTAATCTGGCCGGCTGGCAGAGGGCCCAGGCCGATCTGATTAATTATAAACGTCGTGTTGATCAGGAAAAGGAGGAGATTGGCAGATTTGGTAATGCTGCCATTATGCTCAGTATCTTGCCTATTCTGGACGACTTCGAGCGTGCTATTGCCTCTGTCCCCGATGATCTGGCAAAACACAACTGGGTAGATGGTATGATACTGATTGAACGTAAACTCCAATCAAGTCTAGAAAAACAGGGGCTTTGCCAGATCAAGGCGCTCGGGGAATTATTTGACCCCAATCTTCACGAAGCAGTGATGCAGGGTAAGGGGAAAGAAGGAATGGTTGTTGAAGAAATGGAAAAAGGCTATAAGCTAAATGGTAGACTCATTCGCCCATCCAAGGTAATTGTGGGCAGTGGAGAAGAAAAGGAGGAATAAACAGACTATGGGAAAAGTTATCGGAATTGACTTAGGCACTACTTTCTCTTGCGTTGCGGTAATGGAGGGAGGAGAACCGAAAGTCATCCCTAATTCTGAGGGAGGACGTATCACCCCATCGATAGTGGCGGTAAGTAAGTCCGGCGAGCGCCTGGTTGGACAGGTAGCCAAACGCCAGGCTATTACCAACCCGGACAACACGATATTTAGTATCAAGAGACTGATGGGACGTCGGTTTGATGAACCCAGCGTAGAGTATGATAAGAAGCTACTGCCGTTTAAGATAACTAAAGCGGCTAACGGTGATGCTAATGTCAGGATGGGTGGCAAAGACTACAGCCCGGCGGAAATTTCGGCGATGATACTGCAAAAGCTCAAGGTTGATGCGGAAGCCTATCTTGGAGAAAAGGTTACGGAAGCAGTAATCACGGTGCCAGCCTATTTCAACGACAGCCAGCGCCAGGCGACCAAGGATGCCGGCAAAATAGCCGGACTGGGGGTGCTCAGGATAATTAATGAGCCGACTGCGGCTGCCCTGGCCTATGGAATGGATAGGAAGGAAGATGAGACCATCGCCGTTTACGACCTTGGCGGGGGTACCTTTGATATATCCATCCTGGAATTGGGTGAGGGAACCTTCCATGTCAAGTCGACTAATGGTGACACTCACCTCGGCGGCGACGACTTCGACCAGAGGATTATCGACTGGTTGTGTA
>JAQTTS010000462.1 GCA_028710655.1 Dehalococcoidales bacterium | reverse complement strand
ACAGCGGCTGCAGTCACCATGGGGTAAGCGCCGGTGGCAACACCACCGATAGCATCAATACCAGCACCGGACAGCATATCATATATTACCCGACCCACACGATAGGCCCCTTCCGGAGATAGAGTCAGCCTTTTCCCATCAAAGTAGTAGCTGCTCTTCTTGCCCGAGGTAAGGATAAACTCTCCCTTAAGGAAGGCTCCTACCTCGCCCGCCATCTCCCTGATCCTTCTGGCACCTTCCGTATCGATCCCCAACTCCAGATTAGGATATACCACCATAGTATTGTCCTCCTGTCCGATTCAGCCGACTTGGTCTATAGTAGCATATAAGCCTTGCTCCCGGATATAATCCGCCACCGGTTCGGGAACAAGATGACGGATAGATAGTCCCTGAGCGACCCGTCGCCTTACTTCCGAAGCACTGATATCAACGCGCGGCGACTTGAGCAGAATAACATTCTTAATCAGTCCGGGGATAAGAACCTCCAGGGACTTGAGGTCAGGCAGCGGACCTCCCGGTCTGGGGACCGCTACCAGACGGCACATACTGATCAGGCGGGTCGGCTCCCGCCACCGGTACAGTCCAGCAAGGTTATCCCAACCCAGAATAAAAAAAAGTTCGTCTCGTTCTTCGATCTGACTTCTCAGTTGAGCAATGGTATCGACAGTATAAGATGGTCCGGCCCGCTCTATCTCCATTAAAGATAACTGGTAGCATGGTTTACCGCTAATAGCCAGGAGTACCATCCGGATACGGTGCTCTCCCGCCGAAACCGTGCCACCTGTCCTGAGCTGCGGCTGACCAGCCGGTACAAAGATGATCCTATCCAGAACAAGCTTGACCTCCACCTCCCCGGCAACCGCCAGATGCCCGTTATGAACCGGGTCAAAGGTGCCCCCCAACACCCCTATCTTCATATCGAACTCACCCCCATCCAGACTAAGGCGGATTCTCCACGCTAGCTCCAGTCCCACTCCAAACTGCCGCAGCGCACCTTATCGCCGGGACGTATACCCAGTCTTCTTAAGTCCCTGCTGATACCCCGCCGCTCAAGATATCCGATAACATACCGGTAGACCTCAGCCTCAGCCGTACCCTGCCTGGCTATGATACGCTCCAGCCTGGGTGCCGTTATAACAAAGGTGTCACCGTCTCTATGTACACCTAAATCAGAACCCCGCGGCAGAGGGCGAAAAACCCTCCCGCCGGACTTCTCATCCATCTCCTGATTCACCCCGGCCCTATCCAGCATCTTCAGCGTCTCCGCCATAAGTTCATCAACTCCCTCACCAGTTACGGCGGATATAAAGTACGGTGAGGTCCCCACAGCACTAAAGTTGCTGACTATATCGGCTATCCTCAATCTCACCTGGGGCTGGTCAATCTTATTCACTACTACTATCTGGGGTTTTCTGGTTAGAGCCGCATCAAACAGCCCGAGTTCTGCATTAACCTGAGCCACATCTTCTGCCGGGGTAGCAGAGCTACCGTCAACCAGGTGAATCAGCACCCGAGTACGGGAAATATGACGCAGGAAATCGTGACCTAGGCCCCGCCCGAGATGAGCTCCCTCAATTAACCCCGGAATCTCCGCCAGCACCAGATTCCGTCCGCCGACCTCGACAACCCCTAGGGCGGGTTCCAGAGTAGTAAAGGGGTAGTCAGCTATTTTGGGCCTGGCCGCTGTTGAGGACGCCAGCAGGGTAGACTTACCGCAGTTAGGATAACCGATAATACCAACATCGGCGATAAGCCTCAGTTCCAGTAATACCTCTTTCTCCTCTCCCGCTTCCCCCTCCTGAGCAACCCTCGGAGCCTGGTTCGTAGAGGAAACGAAGTGGACGTTACCCAGCCCCCCTGCCCCCCCTTTAGCAATCACCACCCGTTGCCCCGGCTGCTCTAAGTCAGCAACCGGAGCGGTATCGCCATCCCGCACTCTGTACGCTACCACCGTACCCGGTGGAACAGACAATATCAGATCCCGTCCCTTCTTCCCATGCATCTTCTTCCCCATCCCATCCCCACCACTACCTGCCCGATAGAACCTGGTCTGATTATACCTGCGCAGATTGCTGACGCTGGATGAGGCCTCCAAGACTACGCTCCCCCCACCTCCACCATCCCCCCCATCCGGCCCGCCAAACGGTACAAACTTCTCATGCCGGAAGCTAATTGCACCACTACCACCCTTACCCGCCCTCACTTTTATCTCTGCCGTATCGAACATATACCCCACCCAACCATTATTTATCGAATACCAGGGTTACTATAATCTTACTCTAAACACGGTGTTGTAGGTTAGTTCTAATTATAACAGTAACAGGGGGTTACGACAGCTCACTATGGGGAGATAAGCGTAGTGGACTCTTTGATACGTTGGTTTTCAGGTAAGGTGGGCATCATCTCTCAAGGACTTTTCAATGATTTCACCGACTTATCAAAAACCTGCCCTTTTTTCTGCAAAATCTTTGATATATCGGCATGCCCTGAGGGCATAAGGGAGAGAAGCAAAGGAGGTGTCCGGTGTGGATAGCAGATAACCGCTGATTCTTTATCCGGGGAAGACCTGCTCACGGATGGCGGCTACCTTGCGCTTAAGGTAGGGGCTTGAGCTTATTTCGGCGG
>JAQTTS010000461.1 GCA_028710655.1 Dehalococcoidales bacterium | reverse complement strand
TTCCAGAAAAGCCACTGTCTCAAGTACCTGAAACACAGGCTAAAATTGAAACACCGGCGGTAGAACCTACCGCAACCGATGTAAAAGGTACAGCAAAGCCATTAACTAGCACAAATGTTCCAGACCCTACCCAACTACCTGAACCAAAGCAAAGTCTTGATGTAGGGGCAAATAGACCCCTTACAGAGCAAATTCCAGAGATAACCAAACAGGACATAAATATCGGCAAAGAGCCGATAAACATAGCACAAAAGGTCACACCGGAAGCGCAGGACATTCCGCCGGTAGGAAAGAACATCAGTCAGGATGTACCGATTGCAGAACCGCCACCGGCACAACCACCAGCCGGAACTACGCCTCCACCTGTAAAGCCTGCTATCCCCAAGATGCCGGGTGAGTCCGGGAAATATCAGGGGATTCTAGGCGACCTTCAGGATACGAACGAACTGGTCACTACCATGAACAAGCCTGACACCTACCGCACTATTGCCAATCTACCGGGTGTCAGAAACGTAATGAAGTACCTGAATCCTTCAGCCATAGCCAAAGACCCTGCATCTCAAAGCGTGGTAGCCAGAGCTGCTTTAAGGGAAGAAGGCTCTAATAAGACTATCGGAGCATTTGCCCGATTGGAGGCATTTGGCAAAAGTGATAGTATTTGGGGAAAGCTTGATGACGCACAGCGTCTTACCGAAGGCAAGCTGAAGGGTAAGCCCCTGGATGAGGTATTAACCTATCGGAATAAGTACGATGCCGATTTGACCCCACAGCAGAGGCAATGGGCTGAAGAATTCCATAACCTTGAAGAAGCCAAACTGAATTTGCTGGAACGTAACGGCATTGAAATCAACAAGCTATCTTTCGAGGAAGGCGGCGAATATGTCGGCAGGCGGGTAGTAGGCAGAATAGACCCGCAGACCGGAGATATGATGGAGTCCGCCTTTGTCGGCACACCCGGCCCCGGCAGACCCGGCGCAAAGATGGGGGCAGAGAAAGTCCGCTATTTTGATACTATGGATGAAGCCATAGAGCAGGGCTTCCGCTATCTTCCGCCGGATGAGGCTCTATACTTCAACCTGAAAGGCGCTTATAACCGGATAGCTGATAGACAAATGACGGACTGGCTGCTGGAGAGGATACCATGGCGGACAGGTGCCGCACCGGAAACCCTGATATTAGCCCGTGACTTAGCCAAAAGCAAGGTCACAACGGCAGTACGCTTGCAGCAGCTTCTAAACAGGGCTATAAGAGGGGAGAGGGTAGCGGTAGACGCAGCCATAACCAGAGAGCTTCCCGAAGAAGCCAACCGGTTAAAAGCATTAGTACCTGATTTGCAGGCTGGAAACCCGGTAGCCAGTGAGGTGCAATCCTTAACCGCCGATTTGAAATCGATAGTATCAACCAACAGGCAGAACTTCCGGGACGCTGCCCATGAGCTGACCAAGGCCAGAGAACGGACAACTAAAACGCATTACGGCGAAGCTACTGTATCCGCACCCAGTTTTTCGGGCAAGGTACTGACAGGGCCGGATGCACGGAAAACCGCCGACATACTGAATAAATCCTTCAACTCCACTTATACCGACTTTGACGAGATTGTCAATGCAGTCAACAAGGTCAACTCCATAGGCCGCTACTTTGCCCTGGCGGGTGATGCTTCTCCCTTAATGATACAGCTTATTATGCTACCGTTCCGCCATCCGGGAGTGTGGGCGAAGTCGGGCATTAACTTCACCAAAGCCTTGTTTGGCCCAAAATCTTTTGCTAAATACATAGCAGACAATAATGCTATCATCCAGAAAAGCCGCAACCTGATACTGACCAAAGGCGGACAAACGGAATACACCGAAGCCTTCAGACAGGGCGGCATCGTGCATTCAAAGCTGGCAAAACCGGCTAAGTTTGTGCTTGAACCATTCCAGAGAGCCTTTGAGGCCGCTATGGATACCGCCGGGATAGAACTCAGGAAAGCCTTTGACCACATGGCGACCACACCGCAAAGGACGGCAGAGGTCGAACAATGGATTAATGAATTAAGAGGCGTTACTTCTTCTGCCAGAATAGGGGTAAGCCCCAAAATCCGCAGTCTGGAAACAGTCGCTTTTCTGGCTCCCAGATACAACCGGGCAATAGCGGCAGTCCTTTCTGATATAGCCAGAGGCGGCATAAGGGGAGATCAGGCTCGTAAAGCCCTGTTCTCACTGATGGGCGGCATGACGGCTCTAGCAACGGGCATAACGCTGGCAAGAGGCGAAGGATGGGAAGGAGTCAAGAAGCACTTAGACCCTACCGATGCCAGTAATTTTATGACATGGGACGTGGCAGGCCAGAAAATAGGCCCCGGCTCCAAGTTCCGTTCGTTAATGGTGCTGGCTGGCAAGATAACTGCCAACCCCGGAACGACGGTAGACGCTGTTAATGACTTTATAAGAGGCAATTTATCCCCGGCTGTGTCTACCGGATATGACCTGATTACCGGGACTGACTACATAGGCGAACCAACCAGAGGCGGTAAGACAGGCCCGTTCGGGACTGAAGTACCCTGGGTACCGGAGGGCGCACTCAAACTCACCAAACGGGTAGTAGCGGATAATCTCCTGCTTATCTGGTTGCAGAGTGTGTTGCTGG
>JAQTTS010000460.1 GCA_028710655.1 Dehalococcoidales bacterium | reverse complement strand
ATACAGCCCCAGGATAGGATGAGCCGACATCGAGGTGCCAAACCGGGCTGTCGATGTGAACTCTCGAGCCCGATAAGCCTGTTATCCCCAGAGTACCTATTATCCGTTGAGCGATGGCAATTCCACATTAAACCACCGGATCACTAGCCCCTACTTTCGTATCTGCTTGTCCTGCCGGACTCGCAGTTAAGCTGGCTTATGCGCTTACACTCCACAGGCGATTGCCGACCGCCTTGAGCCAACCTTGGGGCCCCTTCGTTACCTTTTAGCAGGGAACCGCCCCAGTCAAACTGCCCACCTGTCACTGTCCTCCCGCCGGATTCACGGCTAGAAGTTAGAATCTTAGTACAATAAGGGTGGTATTTCACATTGTGGCTCTGCCTGAGCTAGCGCCCAGGCCTCAAAGCCTCCCACCTATGCTACACATATTGGACCAAAACCCAATAGCAGGTTGCAGTAAAGGTTCTGGGGTCTTTTCGTCTTGGTGCGGGTAGACGGCATCTTCACCGCCACTACAATTTCGCCGAGTCTCTCGTTGAGACAGCGCCCAGGTTGTTACACCATTCGTGCGCGTGGGAACTTACCCCACAAGGAATTTCGCTACCTTAGGACCGTTATAGTTACGGCCGCCGTTTACTGGGGCTTCGGTTCAGAGCTTCACCAATCTTACGACCAGTTAACCCTTTCCCTTAACCTTCCAGCACCGGGCAGGTGTCACACCCTATACGTCCTCTTTCGAGTTTGCAGAGTGCTGTGTTTTTGCTAAACAGTCACCCGGGCCACTTCACTGAGACCCACCACGTTTCTTTGATGGGCACCTCTTCTTGCTAACTTACGAGGTTAGATTGCCGAGTTCCTTAACGAGAGTTATCTCGAGGGCCTTACCATTCTCTGGAGGTCTACCTGTGTCGGATTACGGTACGGACAGCTAAATAACTCCCCTCAACCCTTTTCTTGGCAAGATGTTTTAAAACACTTCTCCATCGCTTTCGCTTTGGATCCCCTCTTCCGGTTGCCCGGAAAAGAACGCAGACATCCAACACTGCGCCGCACTAAACACCCCGCGTCAGGCTGAAGGTTTTGACGCCACTTAGCTGGTAACTGAATATTAACAGTTTGTCCATCGCTTACGCCATACGGCCTCAGCTAAGGACCGACTAACCCTGGGCGGATTAACCTTCCCCAGGAAACCTTGGACTTTCGGCCCGCCTGTTTCTCGCAGGCGTTTTCGCTACTCATTCCGACATAATCACTACGTTGGCGTCCAGTGCTCCTTACGGTACACCTTCACTCACCAACGTACGCTCCCCTACCCCTCCATCACTTAACATGACGGAAGCCTCAGTTTCGGTAATAGGCTTGAGCCCCGATCATCTTAGGCGCAAGGTCGCTCGACCAGTGAGCTGTTACGCACTCTTTAAATGGTGGCTGCCTCTGAGCCAACATCCTGGTTGTCAAAGCGAGCTCACATCCTTTACCACTTAGCCTATCCTTAGGGACCTTAACTGGAGGTCTGGGCTGATACCCTCTTGACGTCGGAGCTTAGCCCCCGACGTCTTACTCCCGGGATAAAAATAGTAGTATTCGGAGTTTGGTTGGGCTCAGCAACCTGGTAAGGTCCCGTAGCCCATTCAGCACTCTACCCCTACTATTTAATTTCCCGAGGCTATCCCTAGAAATATTTCGGGGAGAACCAGCAATTTCTGAGTTTGTTTAGTCTTTCGCTCCAACCCACAACTCATCCCGCAGTTTTTCAACACTGATGGGTTCGCACCTCCACTTTCCTTTCGGAAAGCTTCGCGCTGGCCATGGGTAGATCACTCAGCTTCGGGTCTACTATACGGTACTTGAATTTCCTTTGCTTTGCAGCAGGAAATTTAGCCCAGTTAGGACTCGCTTTCGCTACGCCTTCTCCGCATTAAGCAGATTAAGCTCGCACCGCACAGTAACTCGTCGGACCATTATGCAAAAGGTACGCGGTCAGGCATCCATAGCTTGCGCTATGTATAGCCCTCCCACCGCTTGTAGGTCTATGATTTTAGGTTCTATTTCACTCGCTTCACCAGCGTTCTTTTCAACTTTCCCTCACGGTACTTGTGCACTATCGGTTTAGGTGTAATATTTAGCCTTAGACCGTGGTCGGCCCAGATTCCTACAGGATTCCACGTGTCCCGTAGTACTTGGGATACCTCTAGGGTGCTTCAGGATTTCGCTTACGGGGCTTTCACCCTCTTTGGCACACCTTTCCAGGTATTTCTGCTATCCCTTAGCAATCCCACATTGAGGTCCCGCGCCTGCCCGAAAGCAGACTCAACCTCCTTGGCATCTTGCGATGTCAAGGATTTAGGCTCTTCCCCCTTCGCTCGCCGCTACTGAGGGAATCTCTGTGATTTCTTTTCCTCAGGGTACTTAGATGTTTCACTTCCCCTGGTTAGCTTCCCCAAGACTATTGAATTCATCAAGGGGATTCCGCAATATGACTTGCGGACGGTTGACCTATTCGGAATCTCCCGGATCAAAGCCTGTTTGCGACTCCCCGAGACATATCGGTGCTTACCCCGTCCTTCTTCGCTTCACCTAACCTAGTCATCCTTCATAGACCCTTTGTAGCTTGACCAAAATATCTAG
>JAQTTS010000459.1 GCA_028710655.1 Dehalococcoidales bacterium | reverse complement strand
TCAGAGTGGTTGGCCACGTAAATACTGCAGCCGATGTCAAAGCCGGGGGTATATGTCAGCCAGGGTGGTAAATCCCAGAATATATCCCCCAGCTGTCCTGCCATCACGGTACTTTGTGGGCTCATAGCGGGAACTCCACCTCCTCTCCCTTTACTGCTTTTCTCACAAGCGAAAGCGACCAGGCGCCCATGGCTACCAGGATGGCGATGCCGACAAGCCCGGTAAAAACTGACTGCCAGAACATCGGCTGATACTCTGCCGGGTAATAGCCATAATATTGTTGAGGCTGATACTCGTTCACTTTTTCGCCTCCTCGATTCTCTTTGGCCTTTCGGACGCCGTGAGCGGCTTGATCACGCTCATCATGAGCCACATCACCAGCATCATCATCCCCATCTGGATAAGGCTGGTGATGAGTTGTTTCAGGCTATCTGGGAGGATGAGCCAGACCAGGCCTCCGAGGAGTGGAGGCAGCAAAGTTGTTATCAAAATGCCGATGATAATGGGCATCCAAACAATACCCTTCTGCCAGGCGAGGTATACCGATGGTCTGGTCACGTCGGCGTAGACAACTTGCCCGTATCCGGGCCAGTGCTCTACGCCAGCTTCAAAGCATGCCCGCTCGCTCCGAATAAGGGTCTCCTCTGGCAGGAACTCGGCAAAGTCGAGGCGCATAAGCATGAGTGTGCCCTCGGCTGAGCCTTCTTCCATCGGAGCGAAAGCTGCCAACTCTTCGATGCTTTCCACCGAGCCAACGAGGACAGCCTGGTGTCCCGGTGGTATTAGCCTCTCCGGCATTTCCCCTCCTTAAAACAAAAGAGGCTGTGCCGACTGTATTCCGGCTCAGCCCCATCAGCGCCACGGTTATAAGGCGGATTTAAGGCAATATCTGTCCTGTGCGAGATGTAAACTACATCTCCGCCATGACCTTCATCATCAAAGCCATCCTTGCCCCTTGCACGGGTCAGTCACCTTCCACCTGCGCCAAGCCGGGCACCCGCCTTCTACTCGGCCAGACGTCTTGCCTTACGACCGTAGAGGTTCAGGGTTACCGTGCGGTCCGCAGTGGTCAAAACACCTGCTGTAGCTACGACGGTGAGCTTGTCCCCACCGACCAGCCGCAGCTCGGCACCGAGCTCACCGGCACTGGCCAGGTCGTAATCGGTATCGGCACCCGCTGCCTGGTCCGTCCCTAGGTACTTCTTATCTACATCACTGACCTTGGGGAACTTGGAGACGCGAACGTTACCCGTTACCTCGGCTTCGGTCACCAGGTTGAAGCGATTGATGAACCAGACCTCACCGGCGGGAACCTCGAGCTCCTTTGTCTTGGCCGTGCCCGCAGCCGAAGCATCCGGCACCGTGACCTCTACGTAATTTCGCTCATCGATGCGGTCCACCGTGTGTAGGGCTTCAGCCAGCACTAGCGCCTGGGTAAGTGCCTGTAGCGGCAGCCCTACCCATACGCCTTTATCGGTATCATAAACGCCGATGAGGTTGAGCACTCCGCCCAGGGGAGGCACCCACCCCTTAGGAGGCTGCACGCCGGGATAGCCCGGAGCTATCGGGGCTGTCTGTTGTGGAGCATATACTTTCTCCATGGTCTATTACCTCCTTAAAGATTTCACCTCACCTAGGACTTGCTGCTGCCGGTGATACCCTTCAGCATGGGCATCATGATCGCCATCATCATGATCATCATTATCATGGGCATCATCATGCCGAACATGCTTGACCACGTGTCGGTGGTTTGCAAGGGATAATACCCACCAATCGTTTGCTGGGGGCCATACTGCTGGGGCCGATACTGCCCCGTGAATTGCTGAGTTCCGTACATTGCCGTTTTACCTCCTCAGATTATTGGTTAGTTGGCTCACTCTCTGGCCGTGACGCCTTTGAGCATCGGTGTGATGATGGCGAACATCATAATCATCATGATCATCGGCATCATCATGGACATCATGCTCGTCATTGTGTCCGTGGTCTGCAGGGGGTAGTAGGCTGACGGACCCGCTACCTGCATACCGGTGTAAGGCGCCGGTGCCACCGGTCCCTGTACTTGCTGTGATGTATACATTCCTTCCCTCCTCAAGGTTCTGACTAAATAGAGCCTTTCCTGCCTGCGTCTATGAGCTTGATGTCATTCTGGGAAGGCTTTTTCACCAGTCCTGCCGCTGCCGCGACAGCGGCCAGACCGGGAAGCGGTGCTTCGCCTCAGTTAAGGCTTCTCAGGTAAGATGGCACCAAGCTGAGGCGAGGTTATTCGAACATGGCGCGCTTGTAGCGCTCGACCACCAGGTCAGCCTTGCCCTCGACACCGGCGCGGTAGTTGGTCACCCGCCCTTCCTTCACCCTCATCCCCGATGGGGCAATGCCTTGCATGCCGCCGCGGAAAGCCTCGGCGGTAGCCCCTTCCTTGTAGGAAATGGGAACGTTCCTCTCGAGCTCGGCCCAGCTTGCATACTTACCCATTAGTGCACCTCCGTTAAATTCTTTTAGTCCGATCGCGGCCGGACAACCGGGAGGAGCAACCTCGACAAAAAGCAAAGGGGCGAGCCTTAAACCTTCCGGTCGAAGGTTGCTCGCCCCTTTATCAGCCTTGAAGCTGCCGGTGAAAGCAAATCAGCC
>JAQTTS010000458.1 GCA_028710655.1 Dehalococcoidales bacterium | reverse complement strand
CCGGTGCGCCGCGGCATCTTGCTCTTCCCTGGTTTGCTTCATGAGCTTCAGAATAGGCTCCATCTTCAAGGCGTCGGCCTCGGCAGACCCTTCCTGGATGTTGACCAGGTCCATAACCATGAGCATCGCCGCCCGGAACTTCATGATCGCCTTTAACTCAAGTTCGCCCTCGGGCGTTCCGCCCATATACTGTCGAAGTACTGCCTCCGGTGCGATTAGCTCCATGCCTCCGCCCATCTTACGAATCACCGGGAACTGGCCGTTGACCTTCTCCTTTTCCTTCTCCTCTTCCTGTTCGGCCTCGTGAGCTGCTTTCAACTCCTCCCTTATGATTGAGCGCATCTTATCTTCCGGCAGAAGTGAAGCAATAATTTCCGCCTGCTGGACCTTCCGCAAGGCGGTCTGAACCTTGCTCCTGGTAACCTTGAGCTCATCGGCTATCTTGCGCTGCGATAGTCCCTGCTCGCTTAGTACCCTGACATCTTCTGTAAACTGGTCGCCCATTTTTCCTCCTTTATGACCACTGAAGCTGAACATACTCCAGTGTGGTCTTACCGTTACGCTTGAACTGGTTTCGAGCGTGGTCCGCCGCCTGAAGCTAAATGGTTGGTTTTCGACCACGCTCAAAACCTTGAAATCCGTAGCTAAATCCTGCTCCCCGGGTCACCCCCTTCCCTCTCCGGTTCCTTATCCAGGACCCAGCCGAGGATACCTATTCTAGTTTCCAGCGCCTGCCTGGCTGAACTCGCCAGCGAGCTGAACCACTGCCTGACCCACGGGCGGTCCTCGGCGGGCAACCTCTGGATAAGCATTTCAGCCCGGGTGCTGGAACCCAGCAGCTCCATCGCTTCACCCGGAAAGTGCCGGCTCAGGGTCAGGAAAATATCCGGGTTGCCAATGGATTGCCCTGCCTCCATTCCGGACAGCATCAATTCGTAGGCCTCAAGCTTGTTCCTGATTTCTGATTCGCTTTTCATTCCTTGTTTCCTCCTATATCCAGTAGTTTGATAGCCCTCGCGACCCCTTTTTGGGGCGCCAGCCGGGCTGCACGGATGGCGTGCCTGACGTCCTGGCTGATTCCATCGAGGCGGCGGGCGATTTCATCAGCCAGTTCGGGAGTAAGACCTTCGCGCCTGACCAGTACTCCCCTAACCACCCTCATGTATTCAGGGCGGCTGTAAGGAGGCAGCCTGCGGATAGCGAACCTCGATTTGAGCTCGGGTGAAAGCATACGCAACACATTACTCGCAGCTACGACTCTAACCGGGATTTCAATGTCCAGCTCTCTTCCCTTTTTGGCTCGCACCAGACGGCCACCTTCCATGAGGGAAAGCAGACAGGCGATATCGACTGCCTTCATCTTGTCTAGTTCGTCAATGAGGAGTATCTTTGGGCGGTATTTAGCAACATCGTCCCATACTCCGGTAAATGATGAGCTTGATCCGATTAACCAGCGAGCCTTCGACCCGGCCGCTCTCTCGATATCCCAGAGAAAAACGCTTTTGGCCAGGGCGGGCGGTCCGGACAGCAACACGTGTACCGGCTTCTCGGCGAGCAGGCAGGCTACCAGCAGCTCCTTCACTTCATCGTGACCGACGATGTCCTCGAAAAGGCCCTCGGTCGGAATTGGCGTATCGTCATCCGCTACAGCTTCATCGTTCCTGGCGGAAATGATGAGTTGTTTTCCCAGGTCAGTGAGGCGGTAGCCTGTATGACTGCTGGAGCGGGACACAATATCCAGGTATCCCTTCAGAAAGAGATTGTGCAGAGTCGTTCCCCCGATGCGCACGTGATGGTGGAACCAGCCAATCCTAAACTCACTCATATCGTGGGTGTCTTCGAAGTCGGCTATCTTTTTCAGATGTTCAAAATCGTTTTCTTGACTCATCCCCAACCTCGTTCACGTGAGATCTGCTGGAAGGCCGCGGTAACCAGTTGAAACAGGAACCCGGTCCCTTCGATGCCAGCAGTGTCCGGATGCAACTTCATCGCCAGTTCCCGGTACCGCTTCTTGACTTGCTCGTCGAGAGCACTCTTTTCCAGCCCGATTACTTGATAGGGATCGAGGCCATAGCGCTGCGCCGGGCCGCTGCCACCGTGAAAGGTCGACCAGAGCTGACCTATGACCGGGTCATTACACATCGTCTCCCACATTTGGTTCAGCCAGTCGGACATATTCCGTTGCGCTTTCCTCAGATGGTCTTCCATTTCCTCACCACCAGAAATGACCGCAGAGTATTCCAAGCAGAAAACCGAGCAGTATCTGCCACCAATATCTTCCAGCCAGCTTACCGACCAGTACCCCCAATCCCAGAAAGACGACCAGGAAAACCAGCGGCGATCTCTTCTGGTCTTCCCTGACTATTTCCGTCCAGGGCCTGCCGCCGACTGCAGTCCATAACCTCCTGTACAAGTTTTCCAGCCAGGTGATCATTTCGCCTCCTTCTTAAGCCAGCCACGTTCCTCGGGCGGTACCGGCGGGCCTATGCAGTCGAAATCAGGGCAGCTCTGGCATGGCTTGAAAGCCAGCCTCGACCCCCTCGCCAGGCGCGTGATGTTCAGGTGCCCGTTACCTGGCCGCGGGTGGAGTTGATAGCCCTTATTGCAGTAGATGGTTTCTCCTTTCACC
>JAQTTS010000457.1 GCA_028710655.1 Dehalococcoidales bacterium | reverse complement strand
GGCAATCTGTTGGGTCAGCACGTCGTTCGTGGAAGCTCTGAGACTGAAACAGTGATCCACTGATTGATGAAAGCCCGACTTCACAAGACAATCGGGCTTTCAAATCAATGGCGGCCCCGACCTCACTCTCCCCAAACTGTTGTGGAATTCACCTTTCAGGTGAGATTCAGCTACTCGACCGTAAAGGGAACGCGTTGGAAGACAATCAAAAGCGATCAATAAGAAATAACGATTGAGTCTTCGGATAAAATTTCATATTCTGGAAACGAAATAAGAATTTTTACAATTGGAGGTTTTTTATGAATTTATCAAGATCCTCCATTCTCGCGGCGGTATGCTCTTTCATAATAGTGGGTATACTTGTTCTCGGGTGTTCCGATGATGACAACCCCACCAAGCCTACACCTACATGGGAATGGATTACGCTGGGAACGGGAATGGATGCCAGCGTCTATAATCTCGCCACTTATGACAACAAGTTAATCGCCTCGGGAGGATTCACGACCGCCGGGGGGACAGGTGCAAGTAGCATTGCGGCCTGGAACGGTTCTGCCTGGACAGCACTTGGATCGGGAATTAATAATGCCATCGGCGCCCTGGCTGTTTACAATAATAAGCTCATCGCGGGGGGCCAGTTTTCCAATGCGGGCGGCGTAGATGTAAATCGCATTGCGGCTTGGAACGGTTCAGCCTGGGAAGCGTTGGGAACTGGTACTGATGATGCCATCTTTGATCTTGCGGTCTATGACAGTAAGTTGTTTGTTGGGGGATTATTCAGTTGGGCCGGCGGTGTAGCTGTCCACGGTATTGCATCCTGGAATGGTTCGTCATGGGCCGAAGTCGGAACCGGTTTTGACGGTACAGCCGGTATTATGACCATATTTGACGGCAAACTAATCGTCGCCGGAGCAATCAGTATTAACGGTGGTGCCAGTGCCAGTCGTGTTGTCGCATGGGATGGTTCATCCTGGACAGCTCTCGGAACAGAAATGAATGGCAGTATCGATGCTCTCACGGTCTATGATGGGAAATTGATTGCCGGTGGAGGATTCACTACAGCCGGTGGAGTTAGTGCCAGTCACATCGCGGCCTGGAATGGTTCGGCATGGGCGCCGTTAGGATCAGGAGTCGGTGATGTTGTTTTAACTCTAACCGTTTATAATGGTGAAGTTATCGCTGGAGGATGGTTCTCATCCGCGGGCGGCGAGAGTGCCAACCATATCGCCGCCTGGGATGGCTTGGCTTGGGTGCCTCTCGGGGATGGAGCCGATGGCGATGTCTATGCCTTGTTTGTTTTTGGTGATGATTTGATCGCCGGTGGAGATTTTACAGCTGCGGGTGGAATTACTGTCAATTGTATCGCAGCCTGGGGGCCGAGATAGCATTCCGACCGACCAGCACCTGTTATTGTCATAAAAACAGAGGCCTCGGAGAAATCCGAGGCCCTCATAGTCTATGGCGGCCCCAATATCACTCTCCCCAAATTTTCTTGAATTTTGAATTCGCCTTCCGATTGCACTATTCTATGATAGACGGAAGCCGCTGGAAGACAAAAAGGTGCGAATAAACATCTCACGCCCTTTGGCAGGAATTTGCGTCAGTCCTTCACACAGCGAACCGAAAAGCCGCTGATTGCGAATCCATCAGACCGAAAGACGCCCGCATAATCGTAGCTCAGCCGGCGGCAGTATAATTCTCCACTTCCGGTTTCGGTTGAAGACCAGAAATGGGCCGTTTGCCCGATGTCCCCGAAGGAACCGGGATGGCCGCGAGCTCCACCAGGACGGGCACAAAAGCCACTTTCATCCGTTGCTCCCGTATTTGGATCGGCCCAGCGAAATGCCCCAGCCTCTTTCAATTTCCCGCCCGCAACCGTTTCACCTCCCAGGTAATCAACAAGAGTCTGCCACTCTGCATCTGTCGGCACATGCCAGCCGCTGGGCGCTACGTTCCGACCGTCAAGCACGGCATATGTGTTATATAACCGACCATAAACAGCGGCGAGATTCGTATCGTTGAGGTATTCACAGTATGCCGCGGTAGTGAGCCCATCCCATGTGGCATTGTCGGTCACACGGGCAATGGCCTCGCCGTTTCGATAGTGTGTCACATTCAAATTCTCTGCCATCCATACCTGCGTACCAATGATGACAGTCTGATAGCTGTTCCCATCGGCATCCGTCAGCGTTGGTGCTGTCGTAAATGAATCAAGATCGCCATAACCCGTTCCGTTGCTGTTAGTGGCATATGCCCGAACATAATACTTGGTACTGCTGGCTAATCCCGAGATGGAGCTGGCAAAACTGCCTGTGCCCGACCCATCAAAAGTATTGCTATCGGCGGTAGTAGGTGTCTGCTGAGCGTGCCAGCAAACCCCGCGCGCGATGACCGTCGCTCCGCCATCCGAGGTTACCTCTCCTCCACACAGTGCCGTCGACTGCATCGCCTTTGTAACGCTTGCCGTCGTCATGGTTGGAACTCGAATCGTAGGTTCATTCGGTTTGTCTTCGGAGCAGGAGATGATGAGAAGCAAAAGAATGACTATTACTGAAATATGATGATGATTGTATACGGAATAGTTCGACCGCATATAGACCTCCTGATCTTCCCCTAAAAAAATGGACACATAGT
>JAQTTS010000456.1 GCA_028710655.1 Dehalococcoidales bacterium | reverse complement strand
GTGAGTCCCCAGCAGCCACTGGGACGTGACAGTGTGACCGAGTTCCCGCAACTGCTGCGCGTACCCGCACATTTCCTCCCGCCTGTCATACCGGGCCGCGATGTAAGCTTTCACCTCTCAACCTCCTGTAGCCATGGTGTTTCTCTGGCCGCTTTAACAAAATAAACAAATGGATTCGAGCGCGGGTGAGGTAGTAGACTGTTGAGTTTTACCCACTGCCCTGCCCAGTATCCGAACATCAAAAACTTGTATCGACCAAGAGCGTCTATAGCCTTCATGTACGCATCGGCCATGGCGTTTGATATACCTACCTCAAGGTCTCGCTTTTCCAGTTTCTTTGTTTCCTCGGATTTCATCCCTCGACCTGAGCGGGCTGCTGCTGCTCGGCGGGCTGCTCGCCGGCGTCCGGGTGCATCCGGCGTATATGGGATTTCAGGTCCCGGACCACCTTTTGACAGATAATATCATCGGGGTATCCGTCTTTTGTTTCCAGTTCGTGCCTACATCGTTTACTCATCATTCACCTCTCTCCTTCATGCCGAACTTTATTTACTGGCTAGCTGTTTCAAATTCTGTTCGTATTCTTCATGATTACCGGGTGCAACCCCGATGGAAGCCTGTTGCTCCAACTCTGCTACCTTCGCTTTGATTTCATCGTAGCAATATCCGGTCTTTTCCTTCTCGAATTTTTGCCCACCTGGGCAAGTTGCAATAATAGATACCCCTGGGCGATAAGAATTGAGGATATATTCCGGGGTATTCTGAGGAAAAGGAACGAAACACCTTTGACCGCAATATTTACAGTATGGACCCATTACATTAATCTCCTTTCAGATTGATGGTTATTTATTCAATACACGATACGCCTTGAAAAACTGGGCGGCGCAAAGGGCGTCATACGTAGCATATCTCTTAGTGGTATCTGATAGTTCCACCTCACCGCGTCCACTGAGAGATTCAAGATGTAGAATAATCGCCCTGTCTTGTTCTTCTTCTGTGAGTAAATATCTATCTCGTTCGTCTGTTTCTTGAGTACCGCATATCCATTTCAATTCTCGCATAATCTGTTCGTTTGTCTTTTCCATCATTCCCTCCCGGCTTCATGCCGAACTTTATTTCTTTCCATCTGCATTGCTGTTGAGAATTTCCTTGATGAACGCTGCCGTTCCCGCCGGACGCTGCCACGTCCTGACGAAGCGTTGCCATTCCACCGGATACACAATAGTCCTATCCGTCGGCTGATAGAGTTGCGCGAACGGTTTCGCGCCAGCTTCCCATACTTGCAGTAACCGGATTAGGGCATGCAACATGGTCTCTTCCTGGTCGTATTTCAGCAGGACATAGCATCTGGCCTTATCGCGGGGTAGCTGTAACAACTTCAATGCTCTACGAAGCGGCTTGATAGCTCCGTCCGTGTCACAGGCTAAGAAAACCTCTTTAACTCTCAGGCCTCGCAAGCGATCGGCGAACTGTTCGGTTACCCGCGCCGCCTCAAGCCCGCCGGTGAAACGTATCGTGTGTTGAGAACGAAGCATGTCCATGACGTTATCGATGTGCTGGCTGGAGCATTGTAGGAGGTTATTATCCTGAATAATGTTCCCCGGCTGTATCGGCAATTCCCTGATTTTCCCTTCCCTGAGAGGTACCAGACACCATGGGCAATTGTTATTACACCCCCGGCTGGTAGTGGTAACACCAAGCTTGATATAACGTCCAGGCACAAACCCGTTGCCGGGGTCGTCGTATGCCGGGCCGCCGAGCTTTACCACGGGGTAATATTGAGCCCAGGCGTCACGTAGATGCTCCGCCTTAGGTTTATCCCACGTGAACGTGCAGGAGACGTGTACCTCGTCAGCGTCCGGGCGTATCATAGGCGGCTCCCCGACGAAAGAGAATTCGTCGTTCGGTGTGTATGATGTCCGCCGAGGGAATACTCGTAATATCTTCATATCATTACCTGATGTTTATTTTGTCCCCGCCAGCGGTTCGAGTAATTGAGGTATCAGCCCGCGCAGCTCGGCCCGCCGTAGGAGCGAGTAAAATAACGAGTGTTCAGCGGCCTGGATTTCAAGGTCTGAATGGAACGGCGGCTCTACCTCGATGGTCACCCGTTTATCGTGGACGAACAGCAGACCCCACCCATCCGGCGTTTCCTCACGCGCTACCATGCCGGCGGGAACCATGTAAAACCGCTCATTCCCCAGCCTGCGTAACCCCTGCCGATGTCCCTTGTGCCCGTCGGCTTTGAAATCAGCGCGGCTGACCTTGCACTCAATGAGTATCGATTTATCAGAGCGGAAGCCGATAGCGTCCGGCTGTTCCGGCGCGTAGCTGCGATATTCTGTCAGCACGAAACCGCAGGTATAATTCCCATATTTATGCGAACCTTCGAGCCACCGACGGGCTCTCTGTGTTAATTCTGAATGTGTGTAGGGTATCAATTTAAACACTCCGATGTTTATTAATCCTCTCGTTGTAACCGGTCTATCTCGGCGGCGATGAGGGCACCTGCCTTCACAAGATTGCGTACGCGAAGATTTGTAAGTAAATTCACTTTTCGACTCATGACCAGAGTTTATTCCAGGATTGAGCCTCTTTTCGCCTGATTCTCCGCGCCCTGATGCGGCTGATT
>JAQTTS010000455.1 GCA_028710655.1 Dehalococcoidales bacterium | reverse complement strand
CGCCTGCCTTCTTTCCATTTCCGACATCGACGCGCTCAGCTTAGATGACATGATGGTGGACAGTTCTCTCTTTATGACTCCGGCGTCTTCTCCCTTGAGTCTCTTAAGGCCTTCCGTGAAGTCCTCCCCTAGAACGTTCTTGGCAAGATCAAGGTCGCTGGCGCTCAGGTTCTGTACGAGTGAGTAGTCCCTGTCTTCATACGCCTTGCGGATGGTGCTCATTATGGTTTCTGAAGCCTTACGCTCTTCAGCGTTCTTAGCCTTTACCGTAATTATGTCGGCAACGGCCGAAAACTGTGTCTCTATGTTTTTACTGGCCTGCGTTCCTGAAGTAAGGGCCTCGAGCATACCGGCTTCGTTTCCGGCAGCCCTCCCTAATAGGTTCTCCATGGAGCCGACCGCTTCCCGCATGTCGCCCAGTACGCCGATCTGTCCGCCTATCTCTGCTGCCTGGGCGTCTATGTCAAGCTGTATGGAACGGGATGCCTGAAGGGTATTCTCTACACGCAGAGTCTTACCAAGGGGCGAGTTGGGAGAATTTATGAATGACAGCAAGGATCTTACGGTGTTACGCATGCGGTCTATCTGACCCGGATTCAGTTTCTTAGCTGCGAAGCTGTTGGTTATGACATCCGCCAGAGTAGTTATCCTCTGTTCCGACAGAGGCGTTCCCTTGCTCCTTTCAGCTTTAGGGATGCTGCTGAGATAGGTGGCGTACGCATCGGCGTACCCCTGGACTATGCTCTTGGCCATGGCGGCTATCTTATCACTTACATTAAGAACATTGGTACCGTACCAGTCTGAGTACTGGCTCCGTATTGCAACCAGGAGTGCGCGGATCTGAGAAGTGTAGTCCGAAACTTCTCCGGTACCCAGAACCTCCTGAATACTTTCAACCTCAGCTCCGCCCTTGGCCACTACGGTATAGTAGGACGTAGCTTCACTACCGAGCCACGCCAGTGCGGTAATACCGGCAGCCGCCACCAGAGTAAGACCTCCGGTTGCCACTGCTGAAGCTCCAAGCGCCACGGCACCTGCTCCTGCCAGAGCTGACACTCCGGTAGCCGCTACTGAAGAAAGAAGAAGATTGTCAGCCACTAGATTGAAGCCCTGTTTAAGGACGCTGTTCTCGTCAGACAGTACCGCCTGCTCTATTTCACTGGTTGACCAGCCCGCCTCCTTCATTGCTCCTGCAAGATTGGCACGCATATATTGCTCGGTAGTGCTGAGCAGCATTGAGGACTTGGAAGGATCAACGCCTATCTGGAGGAGCTTGAAGAACAGACTGTCGGGTGCCACCCTGGGGCCTATCTCGGCCAGAGCTCTCTGTGGAGTGAGGCCTGCTATATACTCGGTTATGGCAGCTGACGTTCCTTCATCTATCTGTCCGGAATAGACATATTCCTGAACGCCTTTGGCCAGGATCTTCTGTATGTCGCTGAAATCAAAGCTGCCACGCATGTCAGCTATACGGGTAACGACTTCCTCTATGGCTTCCGACGCCTTTGCCGTGCCTATGATCTGCACCAGGTGCCCCATCATGCCCGTCTTGCTGTCAGTAAGCTGTTTCCGGAAGTTCCAGTCTCCAGTGGTAGTATCTGTAGCCACCGCCTTTATATCCGAGAGGCCCTGGTACGAAGCCAATCCTCCCTTCTTAATGGTGGGGATCATGTTTATGAGTTGTTCAGCAGTATCTACGAACGGGTTGACCGCTATGTCATATCCTATCTGACCCAGAGCGTCCATTCCCCTGCCGGCACCTATCCTTTCCCTTGTA
Source organism: Dehalococcoidales bacterium (assembly GCA_028710655.1). The sequence goes on along the minus strand of JAQTTS010000455.1, from coordinate 862 downwards.
CTGTAGTCCAGCACTCTACGGTCTCCGAACATGTATGACTCGGCGGGCCGCAATACTCTTGAGAATCTTCTGGCGTAGACGCTTCTCTGGAATTCGTCAGAAAAACTATCCTTGGCACTTTGAACTTCCCGGTAAGCGTCTACGGCCGTAGGGTCTCCTCCGAAAACGGCAAGAAGAGCCTCCTGTTCCGTCATGCCGAACATGTTCTGATAAAGCTGTATTTCCTTCATCAGGTTATATTCAGCTGTGACTCCCGCCTGACGGTCTGAGGCCTTCTTCATGTTACGGGGCATTCCCGAGTAGAAACCTACGGCATCCTGCGAGGCCAGGTCAGAAAGACCGCCTGCACCCGCAAGGAGATCATATCCTCCTCCGGCATCACGTATGTAGGATGTTACTCCCGCAGCCCTTCTTGCCAGATGAGGCATGTATATCTGGGCAGCCATTTCCGGCCCGCCCACATAGTTAAGATGATCTCCGGTGGCATACTGTGTAAGAAGGTTCCGGGTACGCATGTCCCAGGCTCCCATCTGCACTGCTGCCGGAGTGTTTCCTCCGAAAATGGAGGAGTAGTGCTGTCCCATCGCAGCAGCGTGGGCTATGGAGTACTGGGGATCCCTGAACGGTCCCAGAATGGTATCGGTGGTCTCCGTAGTCAGTTTAAGTCCCGTCTGGAAATTACCGCCGCCTATCTGGGTGAGCTGGCCCGCAGTATTGACCAGTTCCTGAATGTCCCTGGAACCTATGAGTCTGCTGACCGAACTCAATATGCGGGCAGTGTCATCTACCGCATTGAGTATGTCCGCTCCTGATCCGCCGCGTATGTCCTGAGTGATCACCCTGAGGTCCCTGAGTTTCTTAA